>NZ_JBVBJP010000008.1:0-1371 GCF_055452355.1 Gardnerella rara | reverse complement strand
GAAACTGTCAAATTTTTTGTGTAAATAGATCTTTCTCGTAAATTGTTTTTTTAACGTTTTATTTATTCAAAATAGGATTCTAAGGTATCCTGGACTTGACCAAAGCCTTTGTGAATTCGGTTGAAGTAGCGGTCATTGTAGCTCATTGCTTGGATGCCAATAAAAGTATCAAGCGACTGTTCAGTCGGGAACTCCGCTTTAGGCTTAGCCTTGCGCTTAATGACGTTATTAAAGGATTCGATCATGTTGGTAGAGTAAATTGAAGCCCTGATCTGCTTAGGATAATTATAAAAAACAAGCAGGTCTGGCTCGATGTCTTTCAGGTTTCTAATGACACGATTGTAGCTCTTGTTCCATTTGGCATAAAAAGCATGCAATACATCAACAGCAGCCGCTTTATTGGCTTGCTGGTGAATCTGCTTGAATTCGTTCATGATTGCCTCGCGATCGTCCACGCGTACTTTAGCGCAGATGTTGCGCATAACATGGACCAAGCAGCGTTGGAAATGAGCTTGAGGATAGGTCTTTGCCAGTGCTGCTTTCATGCCGACAACGCCATCTGAAAGGAAAAGCTCTACTTGCTTTAAACCACGAGATTTCATGTTCTGGAGCAACGCCGTCCAGACTTCAATATTCTCACTAGGCGCAATGCAGTAGTCGATAACTTCCTTGTGACCATTAGGCTTGATGCCAATGGCAATATATACTGCTTCTCGTTCAAAAGTTTCTCGACGCAACGGTATATACGTTGTATCAAGATAAACACAAAAGAACTTATCGCTCAGCTTACGCTTGTGATAAGCCTCAACTTTAGGAATCATTTGCTTAGAGATATTAGACACTTGAGCTGGACTATAATGACTGCCATACATTTTTTCGATCAAATTAGCTATTTCTCTAGTGGTTACACCTTTAGAATAAAGCTTTATAACCATATCTTCTAAGAGATCAGTATGTTGTTTATAGTCTGGCAGAGTGTGTTGATGAAACATACCATTGCGATCTCGTGGCACTTGTACCTCAATTGATCCAAACTGGGTATCAATTTTACGGAAATACGCACCATTTCTAGAATTACCAGTATTCCAGCCATTTCTAGCATAGGGATCATATCCTAAAAAGGCAGTCAGTTCAGATTCTAACATGTCATTAACAGCTTGTTGGATTTCATGACGAAGCAAATCATTAATTTTATCTTGATTGAATAGAGCTTGAGTTATATTTTTGGTAAAATCATTCATGAAGGAGTTCTTCTTTCTGTATGTTTTTTTTGTTCAAACCAATCATACGAGAAAGGAACTCCTTTTTCTAATGTTTTAGGAAATTAAATTAAGGAATAATTCATCCTTACACAAACTATTTTACGGTCTC
>NZ_JBVBJP010000007.1:0-5569 GCF_055452355.1 Gardnerella rara | reverse complement strand
GGCTGGTGTGGTGGTGGTTTGAGAACTCAAGAGCGTGTCTGTACTACTTATTAGTTAATTATTGCCAGTTCATTGTCAGCCTCACAGATTGTGGGGTGCCTGAGAGATGGTTAAATGATGGTGAGGTTTTTTGTTGGGATGTTCTTTCCTTAAAGAATGTCTCGTCTTTTTCTTTTATATTGGAGCCTTATGTTGGCTCTTCATTGAAGTTTTTCGTGGAGGGTTCGATTCTGGCTCAGGATGAACGCTGGCGGCGTGCTTAACACATGCAAGTCGAACGGGATCCGACCAGCTTGCTGGTTGGTGAGAGTGGCGAACGGGTGAGTAATGCGTGACCAACCTGCCCCATGCTCCAGAATAGCTCTTGGAAACGGGTGGTAATGCTGGATGCTCCAACTTGACGCATGTCTTGTTGGGAAAGTGTTTAGTGGCATGGGATGGGGTCGCGTCCTATCAGCTTGTAGGCGGGGTAATGGCCCACCTAGGCTTCGACGGGTAGCCGGCCTGAGAGGGCGGACGGCCACATTGGGACTGAGATACGGCCCAGACTCCTACGGGAGGCAGCAGTGGGGAATATTGCGCAATGGGGGAAACCCTGACGCAGCGACGCCGCGTGCGGGATGAAGGCCTTCGGGTTGTAAACCGCTTTTGATTGGGAGCAAGCTTTCGGGTGAGTGTACCTTTCGAATAAGCGCCGGCTAACTACGTGCCAGCAGCCGCGGTAATACGTAGGGCGCAAGCGTTATCCGGAATTATTGGGCGTAAAGAGCTTGTAGGCGGTTCGTCGCGTCTGGTGTGAAAGCCCATCGCTTAACGGTGGGTTTGCGCCGGGTACGGGCGGGCTAGAGTGCAGTAGGGGAGACTGGAATTCCCGGTGTAACGGTGGAATGTGTAGATATCGGGAAGAACACCAATGGCGAAGGCAGGTCTCTGGGCTGTTACTGACGCTGAGAAGCGAAAGCGTGGGGAGCGAACAGGATTAGATACCCTGGTAGTCCACGCCGTAAACGGTGGACGCTGGATGTGGGGCCCATTCCACGGGTTCTGTGTCGGAGCTAACGCGTTAAGCGTCCCGCCTGGGGAGTACGGCCGCAAGGCTAAAACTCAAAGAAATTGACGGGGGCCCGCACAAGCGGCGGAGCATGCGGATTAATTCGATGCAACGCGAAGAACCTTACCTGGGCTTGACATGTGCCTGACGACTGCAGAGATGTGGTTTCCCTTCGGGGCAGGTTCACAGGTGGTGCATGGTCGTCGTCAGCTCGTGTCGTGAGATGTTGGGTTAAGTCCCGCAACGAGCGCAACCCTCGCCCTGTGTTGCCAGCGGGTTATGCCGGGAACTCACGGGGGACCGCCGGGGTTAACTCGGAGGAAGGTGGGGATGACGTCAGATCATCATGCCCCTTACGTCCAGGGCTTCACGCATGCTACAATGGCCGGTACAACGGGATGCGACATGGTGACATGGAGCGGATCCCTTAAAACCGGTCTCAGTTCGGATCGTAGTCTGCAACTCGACTACGTGAAGGCGGAGTCGCTAGTAATCGCGAATCAGCAACGTCGCGGTGAATGCGTTCCCGGGCCTTGTACACACCGCCCGTCAAGTCATGAAAGTGGGCAGCACCCGAAGCCGGTGGCCTAACCCTTTTGGGATGGAGCCGTCTAAGGTGAGGCTCGTGATTGGGACTAAGTCGTAACAAGGTAGCCGTACCGGAAGGTGCGGCTGGATCACCTCCTTTCTACGGAGTTTTTGTGCACGCTCGGTTGAGTGTGGTTACTGGTGTGGAAAACAATAGTTAACGTTTTGTGTGAGTGTGTTGGGCATGCTTTTGGGTTCCCGGATTGCCACCCCCCTTTTGTTGGGGTTGCGGTCCTAGCCCTTGGATTACAGGTTGAGGCTTTATTGTTTTTGGCTTGTGTTCTTGGTGTTTGGTGGTTTGAGAACTGGATAGTGGACGCGAGTAAGAATAGTGAGACTATTTTTGGTTTTGCTTGTTTTTACTTTTATCAATTTCAACCGGCTCCATTTTGGTGGAGTCGCTTGATCGTTTTGTGATCGTTTAGTGTGATGATTTATTGTCTAGAGAGTTAAGCGATAGGCTTTTTACTGGTGTATCACTGGTAAGGGCGTATGGTGGATGCCTTGGTAGACAGGACCGATGAAGGACGTGACGGGCTGCGATATGCCTCGGGGAGCTGCCGAGTGGGCTTTGATCCGAGGATTTCCGAATGGGGAGACCCGGCCACTGTTATGGGTGGTCACCACAGTTTTGTGGGGGGTACGCAGGGAAGTGAAACATCTCAGTACCTGCAGGAAAGGATACTCCGTGAGTAGTGGCGAGCGAAAGCGGATCAGGCTAAACCGAGTACGTGTGATAACCGTCAGGTGTTGCGTATTCGGGGTCGTGGGATTGACTGTTCAGCCTCTGACGGGGTTGAGAAGAGTGATAAAACGTCGTGTTATGTGAATGGGATTGAATTCCCAGCCGTAGAGGGTGATGGCCCCGTAGCAGGTCGTGCGATGTCTCTTTATGTTTATTCCCAAGTAGCGCGGGCCTCGTGGAATCCCGCGTGAATCTGCCCAGACCGTTGGGTAAGCCTAAGTATTCCTGTCTGACCGATAGTGTACTAGTACCGTGAGGGAAAGGTGAAAAGCACCCCGGGAGGGGAGTGAAATAGTTCCTGAAACCGTGCGCTTACAATCCGTCGGAGCCTTCTTGTGGGGTGACGGCGTGCCTATCGAAAAATGAGTCTGCGAGTCAGTGGTATGTGGCGAGGCTAACCCGGGTGGGGGAGCCGTAGCGAAAGCGAGTTTTAAAAGGCGTTTTAGTCGCATGTCCTGGACCCGAAGCGGGATGATCTAGCCCTGAGCAGGTTGAAGCGCGGGTAAGACCGTGTGGAGGACCGAACCCACCTAGGTTGAAAACTGGGGGGATGACTTGGGGTTAGGGGTGAAAGGCCAATCAAATTCCGTGATAGCTGGTTCTCTCCGAAATGCATTTAGGTGCAGCGTCATGTTATTGCTTACAGGGGGTAGAGCTACTGGATGCTTGCGGGCCCATACCGGGTACTAATAGCAGCCAAACTCCGAATACCTGTTAGGTTTATCATGGCAGTGAGTCGGCGGGGGATAAGCTCCGTCGTCAAAAGGGAAACAGCCCTGATCGTCGTCTAAGGTCCCGAAGCGCGTGCTAAGTGGGAAAGGATGTGGAGTCGCATAGACAGCCAGGAGGTTGGCTCAGAAGCAGCCATCCTTGAAAGAGTGCGTAACAGCTCACTGGTCTAGTGGTTCCGCGCCGACAATGTAGCGGGGCTTAAGCACGCCACCGAAGACGCGGCTGCGTGATTTTTTCACGCGGGGTAGGAGAGCGTCCTGTAAGGGGTGAAGCGGCCGTGTGAACGTGTCGTGGACTTTACGGGAGTGAGAATGCAGACATGAGTAGCGAGAGACAGGTGTGAATCCTGTCCGCTGAATGACTAAGGGTTCCGGGGCCACGTTCGTCGTCCCCGGGTGAGTCGAGTCCTAAGGCGAGGCCGACAGGCGTAGTCGAATGGATGAACGGGTTGATATTCCCGTACCGGTGTTACACCGTTCGAACTGAATCTGAGAGTACTAACCTTGATTATTCTGGTTGATTGCCTTTCGGGGTTTTCAGCTGGTTTGGTTTTGGGACTGTATCGGTAGTAGGTTAGCGTGGGAGTGACGCGGGTAGGTAGCCGGCTGCGGAGGTGGTTTTCCGTGGCTAAGCGTGTGGGCTGTCTCCTAGGTAAATCCGGGGGATGTTTAAGCTGAGGCGTGATGGGTAGGCCGTATGGCTGATTCCGGTGATCCTGCTTGCCGAGAAAAGCTTCAACGTGAGGTGTGATTCCGCTCGTACCCTAAACCGACACTGGTGGTCTGGTAGAGTATACCGAAGCGATCGGGCGAATCCTGGCCAAGGAACTCGGCAAATTACTCCCGTGCCTTCGGCATAAGGGAGACCCCTGATGGTGATGTTTTTTACATGCGGAGCTGTTGGGGGTGGCACAAGCTAGGGGGTAGCGACTGTTTACCAAAAACACAGGAGCGTGCGAAGGCGTAAGCCGCTGTATACGCTCTGACGCCTGCCCGGTGCCGGAAGGTTAAGAGGATCCGTTAGCTTCGGTGAAGCGGTGAATTTAAGCCCCGGTAAACGGCGGTGGTAACTATAACCATCCTAAGGTAGCGAAATTCCTTGTCGGGTAAGTTCCGACCTGCACGAATGGCGTAACGACTTCCCCACTGTCTCGGCCAGGAGCCCGGCGAAATTGCAGTACGAGTAAAGATGCTCGTTAAGCGCAGAAGGACGAAAAGACCCCGGGACCTTTACTATACCTTGGTATTGTCGTTAGGTGTGGATCGTGTAGCATAGGCGGGAGGCTTTGAAGCGTGGGCGCTAGCTTGCGTGGAGTCAACAAGTGAAATACCGCTCTTTCCATATCTGGCGTCTAACCTCGACACGTTATCCGTGTTAGGGACAGTGCCTGGCGGGTAGTTTAACTGGGGCGGTTGCCTCCTAAAGAGTAACGGAGGCGCTCAATGGTCCGCTCAGCCCGGTTGGCAATCGGGTGTTGAGTGTAATCGCACAAGCGGGCTTGACTGTGAGACTGACGGGTCGAGCAGGGACGAAAGTCGGAGATAGTGATCCGGTGCCGGCGTACGGACGTGGCATCGCTCAACGGATAAAAGGTACCCCGGGGATAACAGGCTGATCATTCCCAAGAGTCCATATCGACGGGATGGTTTGGCACCTCGATGTCGGCTCGTCGCATCCTGGGGCTGGAGCAGGTCCCAAGGGTTCGGCTGTTCGCCGATTAAAGCGGCACGCGAGCTGGGTTCAGAACGTCGTGAGACAGTTTGGTCTCTATCCTCTGCGCTCGTTGGAATGTTGAGGAGACCTGCCCATAGTACGAGAGGACCTGGGTGGACGAACCTCTGGTATGCCGGTCGTCACGCCAGTGGCGCCGCCGGTTAGCTACGTTTGGAAGGGATAACCGCTGAAAGCATCTAAGCGGGAAGCCTGCTCCAAGATTAGCATTCCTTGCACTTTGTGTGTGAGCCCCCATGTAGAACACGTGGTTGATAGGCTGGATGTGGAAGCCCTGTAAGGGGTGGAGCTGACCAGTACTAATGGGCGATTGTGATACTACTTGTATTGCTTATCGTTTAATTCTCTTAGATAGTATGGAGTGTTAAACGGTCATATTATGGTCATGTTGTTGATTTTGATGATTGTTCTTCTTGTTTGCTCGCGTTCATGTCCGGTTCCCAAACCGCCAATTTGCCACTCGCTGGTTTGCGAGTGTATAATCTAGTTTTGCGGTGGTCATGGCTCAGGTGAGACGCCCGGTCCCATTCCGAACCCGGAAGCTAAGGCCTGACACGGTGAGGGTACTGCACTCGATAGGGTGTGGGAGACTAGCACGCTGCCGCATTATTCTTCTAGCGGGGAACTTAATTGTTCCCCGCTTTTTTATTATTCATGATTAGGTTATTGTGCCCGTGTTTGTTCCCTTTTTTGGGGTTTTGGTAAACAAACACGGGCAAAAA
>NZ_JBVBJP010000006.1:0-89037 GCF_055452355.1 Gardnerella rara | reverse complement strand
TAAACGTTGATAAAACTAACGGTAAAGTCACTATTCCAGCAAACAAAATCAAAGACGGTAGTGATGTAACCGCTAAAGACTCTAAGAACGGTACCGAGAGCAACGAAAAAACTGGTAAAACAGGAACCAACCCATCAACCGCTCCTGAAACAAAGAAGCCAGATGCTCCAACCGTCAACACTCCAGTAGACGGAGACGGTCAAGGCTCAGCCACGATCACTCCAGCAGACGGTACTGATACTCTGGAAATCACTTATACGCCAGAAGGTGAAGACACCACGAAGACCATCACTGTCAAGAAAGGCAATGATGGAAACTGGACTGGTGAAAACATTCCAGAAGGCGTAAACGTTGATAAAACTAACGGTAAAGTCACTATTCCAGCAAACAAAATCAAAGACGGTAGTGATGTAACCGCTAAAGACTCTAAGAACGGTACCGAGAGCGACAACGCCACTGGCAACGCCGGAAACAACGACGGAAATTCTGGTTCTGGAACAGGCTCTGGAACAGGTTCTGGTTCTGATTCGGGCAACTCCACGTCTAACAATGGCGGTTCAGCTAGCGGATCTACTACTGGCAGCAGCAGCTCTACAGATTCCGGCGCTCAAGATAGCACCAACGAATCTACTAAGTCCGGCAACGAGGCTCCTGCAAAGCATTCGTCCCAATTAGTAAAGACTGGTGCTGAAGTGGAACGAGTAGGATTGATCAGCGCAATGATTGCTGTACTGGGAGCTGCAGCAGCATTCTTCTCTCGCAAGAAGAATCGCGAGTAAAAAGTTCACCTACAAAATTAAACAAAAGTGAACCAATAATTGAAAATAATTAGAAAAAGGAGCTGAGCCACAAACCCAGCTCCTTTTTCTATATCCCTGCTCACTTACACATACAAACTTTTGTATTGTGATTCAAAACATATCTTATTTAAGAAGAACCATATTTGAATATATTCAAATAAGCGATAATAAAATCAATAAAAAAACAATTTTTGACAGAACTGCAATATAAAAATTGTTCTTAAACCACACTTCCCCACATAAACAGCTGGGTGCAGGGTGGGTGCAAAGTGTGTGCACCTTTTAACGTTAGCATCCTGTGCGCTCGACCTTAGAGCGTTGATATCTTCCCTCAAACAGACAAACTGCTTTCAAAAACCACGCAAAGCCAGACTAAAGCCACCGCACGCTAAACCTTTAATAATAGCCCTCACTAAGCCTTGCTGCACAAAGGCAAAATTGCACCCACCTATTAAGCCTTTGACATCAATACTATAGTCTCCACAATTAAGTGGAAAGATGTCATCCATCTACTGCCCATATTCAATTAAGCGGTATCATTAAAGATACCTTAAGCCCACTGTGTTTGCTCCTACTTATATCAACTGTTCCATTATGAGCGCCAATAATCTGCTGAACAATCAGCAAACCCAAACCATGCCGTTGCTCTGCAGTACTTTTATCGCAAATCATATAGTGCGGTGCATGATTAAGCTTTTCGATTTTTTCATCTGAAACACCTATACCGTTATCTTCAACACAAATAATACAATTATTATTATTTGCAGCAACGGATACATAAATCGTACACCCATTTTCATTATGAGATATGCTGTTCTGAATAAGATTAGATATTGCTCGTTTTAATAAATCTTTGTCTACATTAATATTGCAAACAGTCAATTCTGCGTCCGTTTCCCATTTAATCGAAAACTCATCTTGCATACCCATATTCATAAAATCCACAACAACTTGCCTAACAACAGCAACAACATTTTCTTCTTTTTTCATAATTGGTTGCATATTGTATTCAAGTTTTGAAGCCAGATTAAGGTCATTAATCAAATTCTTCATTCTTGCACTTTGTTTAATAATCATCGTCGCTTTTTTACGATCTTCCTGCGAAATATGTAGAGAATTTTCTAACTGTCCCGCATATCCCATCACCATAGATAACGGCGTACGAATATCATGCGAAACCCCAGCTATCCAATTTGCTCTTGCAGTCTCCCTTTTTCTCAATTGTTCTTTTTGTATTTGCAAAATATCGGAAGCAGAATTTATGTTAGATGAAATTTCTGAAAGCGCTCCTGTTTCTGGAATATGCACGCTTTCTCCACTAGATAAACGTCGTATCCCTTTTGTAATCGGATTAATTGATTTTAGTAGTTTTATATTAGCTATTAAATAAATTCCAAGGATCAGCAAAATGTTGATAAATAATACGCTTAAAACAATCTGCGGAAAATTTGAGATTAAACTGTAGTTCCAACTTGGTCGCGTATGTTTCCAAAAGCTGTTGTGCGGAAATCCAACTACTACAACTCCATCCTTATTTTTGCCAGTGTAAGTTGGATAACCATCAATGTAACCAACGCTCAAATTAGCTATATCAGACAAAGTATAGTCGTTTGGAATACTCGCAGGAACATTTTCTGTTTTCCACACGACTTTCAACGTATTATTATCAATCAGAATTGCCCATGCGCCAGAATTTGTCAATTTGGAAGACATATTTTTGGATAATGCATAATCCCCACTTGCGGATAATTGTAATGCTTCTCCCGTCTCTTTTGCTATGCTATAAGGAGATATCTCTTTATCGGGAGCGTAATTTCCTATAAGTACAATAAACGCAATAATATTCATTAATACTATAAGCACAGAGCTTAGTAGAAAAATACTTATAAAGCGTTGTATTAGTTTTGGTATGCTTTTCATTCTGCTTTACTCCACAATCAGCTTATATCCTAAGCCTTTAACTGTTATTAAAGAAACAGGCTGCGATGGATTGAGTTCTATTTTTTCTCTGATACGACGTATATGTGCCATTAAAGAATTTTCATATCCAAAAGGATTAGCTCCCCATGCAGCTTCACATAACGCGTCAATTGTTACAATGCATCCAGCATTTCTATAAAGTGCAGAAAGTAAATCATATTCTTTGGCTGTGAGTGGAATATGTTCGTTATTTTTTATTACTTGGGCAGAAGAAAAATCAATCTGACTATTTTTCAGTTTAACAATGGGATTTTCGCTCTTGTAGCTTCGTCTTAAAATTGCCATAATGCGAAACGTTAGCTCTTTTGGAAGAAACGGCTTTACAATATAATCGTCTGCTCCTAAGTCAAATCCCTTAAACTTATCTTCATCTTCACCGCAAGCAGTAAGGAATAAGATAGGACAATCACTATATTGTTTTATCTGCTTCATTAACTCAAACCCATTACCGTCGGGGAGCATAACATCAAGGATTGCTAATTCTGGACGTAATTTTTGTGTTGCCTCTACTGCATCTTTTATACTTTTTGCAGTCGTTATATTATAAAAACCATATTCGTTTAATATGGATACAACCATATCTAGAAGTTCCTGCTCATCATCAACAAGTAGCAGATGCTTGTTCAATAAATAATCATTCCGATTCATGGAGAACCCCCTAACATATATTATGCCATGTGAATATTCATTTTTTGACCTCGCATAAAAATGTAAGGTAGATGTAAGGTGAAGAGAATGTTGTAGAAAGGTTGACGCAATATCATAAATCCTGAAAGGAGATATTGCCATGAACAATATTGTTACAACAGAACATTTAACAAAAAAATACAAATCATTTATTGCTGTTAATGATGTTTCACTTCATATTCGCAAAGGTAGCATTTACGGCTTTCTTGGGCCAAATGGAGCTGGAAAATCTACAACAATGAAAATGCTCCTAGGGCTTACGGCTCCAACAAAAGGTGTATTTACAATCGACGGAAAGCAGTTTCCTGCCGATCGCATACCTATTTTGAAAGAAATAGGCTCATTTATTGAATCACCATCTTTCTATGCAAATCTAACAGGTAGAGAAAATCTTGACATTATACGTCGCATTTTAGAACTACCTAAGAGTGCAGTTGATGATGCATTAGAATTAGTGGGTCTTTCTGAGTTTGCAGACCGTCTTGCAAAAAAATATTCGCTTGGCATGAAGCAAAGGCTTGGTCTTGCTGGAGCATTGCTTGGTAGACCACCTATTTTGATTTTAGATGAGCCAACAAATGGACTCGATCCATCTGGCATACACGAAATCCGCAATCTGATTAAGTCGCTGCCAGATCTTTACGATTGCACGATTCTTATTTCTTCTCATATGCTATCCGAAATTGAGCTTATTGCAGATGATATTGGAATACTTAATCACGGACACTTGTTATTTGAAGGTAGTTTAGATGAACTACGACAGCATGCATTACAATCTGGTTTTGCTTCCGACAATTTGGAAGATATGTTCCTATCAATGATTGATGAAGACAATAAGATCAGGAAGCAGAGTGCAAGACTATGAAAACGCTTGTAATCGAACTAAAAAAATGCAAGAGAACTGGCTTTATAGCTCTTATGATTGCTATTGGCGTTATGGGAGCAGCGTACGCTTTTGTGAATTTTATTGTACGAAAAAATACATTATTAAACCTGCCTTTAGCTCCTATGGATATTCTTCTTACACAGCTTTACGGCATGATTATGGTGTTAAACATGTTCGGCATAATAGTCGCAGCATGCATTATCTACAACATGGAATTTAAGGGAAATGCAGTAAAAAAGATGCATATGCTGCCTATGAGTGTTCCTGCTATGTACCTATGCAAATTTATACTGCTGACTGTTCTATTACTAATCGCTATTTGCATACAAAATTTAGCACTTGCAAAAATCGGTGTAACAGATTTGCCACAAGGTACGTTTAATGTAAATACTCTTATATCTTTTGCTGCATATTCATTTATTACGTCAATGCCTGTATTGTCCTTTATGATTTTTGTATCATCACGATTTGAAAACATGTGGGTAACGCTTGGAATTGGTGTAGCAGGATTTTTAAGCGGCATGGCATTGGCTTCTTCAGACATTGTGCTTTTTATGGCATCACCTTTTATAGTTATGCTAAAACCAGCAGTTGCCATGAGCGCGCAACCTAATACTACGGTCGTAATCGTATCCATAGTTGAAACACTTCTGTTTTTATGTTCTGGATTGTGGGCGGCTAAGAACCTGCACTATGAATAAAAACACACACTATAAGTAAAAACTTGCACTATATAACTATGAATAAGGAGATTATGAAAATGAGATTTTTTGAACTTCTTAGAATCGAATTTAAGAAAGTAAAGCGTAGTAAAATTATTCCTTTGATTTTTATTGCGCCATTACTTGTGGTTGGATCTGGTGTAGCAAGCCTTCATAGCTACTTCACTCCAGAATATACACACGCATG
Organism: Gardnerella rara; assembly: GCF_055452355.1. NCBI lineage: Bacteria > Bacillati > Actinomycetota > Actinomycetes > Bifidobacteriales > Bifidobacteriaceae > Gardnerella > Gardnerella rara. The sequence goes on along the minus strand of NZ_JBVBJP010000006.1, from coordinate 83,775 downwards.
GGCTGCTATGTTTATTCAAAGCGCATTAGTCTACTCATATTATCTGCTTCCGCTTAGTATGATTGTTGTTTGCGTGATGATTGCAGGACGAGAAACAAGCAATAACGGAATACTAAAAATGCTGGCACTGCCTGTTAGCAGATACGCGATTTCTGCTGCAAAATTTTGCGTACTGCTATTTTATTTGCTTATGGAAATGGTCGTATTTTTTGCTGTATTCGTTATAGCAGGATTGTTTACAACCAGTAGCACAGGAGTTACAGAAACGCTCCCAATTATGTATCTACTAAAATGGTGTTTAGATCTGTTTTTGACTATGATTCCAAGCGTAATAGTCATGTGGGCGATTACTGTGCTTTTTGAAAAGTCAATGTTATCCGTTGGATTAAATATACTTCTTGTAATTCCTGGCGTATTAATAGCAAATACTCCACTTTGGGTAGTTTATCCTTATTGTTACAGCGGATATATGGTTTCCCACTCTCTACATGCAGTTACATCAACAGGATTAGGAAACGGATTTAATCTTATACCATTTTTGCCATGTGCAATTGCAATATCTGTGTTTGTATTCTTGATTGCAATAACACAATTTGGCAAAAAAGAAATGAAATAACAAGGTATATTAAATAACAATGCAACGAAATAACAAATGCAGACGTGAACCTAAAAACCCGTCTAACACAACACTGTTTGTTTGCATGCTTTGTTTAATAAGATAAGCAATCAGTAAAACAAACACACACCCTTGTCTAAATTGATATGCACCCTCTTTACTGAACAAGACCAGTAAGGAGGGCATTTTTGCGATATAGTTTTAAATTCAAATTGGAAAGTGAATATATAGATTACTAAAACAATTGCAGGATCCAGAAGAAAACAAAATGGATGCATCCCGTAAGGTACAGGATGGCAGCCATTTGTTAACCCCGTGTCAAAACATGTGTCCAGTTTTCTGGGTACATATCAACACAAGCAACTAGAGCACACAACTATGGATTCTACTATCTGGCAATCACTATCTGGCAATCTTCAGATACTCTTCGATTTTGGCATCCAACCACTCTGCCCTACTACCAATCAACCCTACTACCAATATGCCCTACTGCTCTTTGCAATTACTCCAGTGCTATATTCATAAGTATAGGTGTTCTGCATATGAGCATCACTCGGCGACCAGCTTCCATCTGAAGATTTTGAAGCCTTAAACAGAATATAAAGACCACATTTTCCATCCTGAGAGTCCCTGTTATACTGCAGATAAGTAATGTCCGAACGGCTTTCACTCAGAACAAAATACATATCTCCCTTGGCGGTATAACTCTCCTTGAACGTAAATCCTTTCGCCGCAAAATACTTATCAAATATCTTAAGCGCTGCATTTCTTTCCTTCTTTGATTCTAAATCACGCTCAGCGGCATCATGCAAATCGGAATTTTTCTCTGGCTCTTCAACCTTTAATCTTGTATCTTTTAATCTTGTATCTTTCCTGTTATTGCGATCTATTCTGCTATACCACTCAGATTCACTTATTTTTGGATCAGTATCACTTGAATCTTTCATTGGTCGAAGATACTCAAGGAAAAATGGGCCTTCAGACTTATAAAGATAATACTCAAAAGGAGCATACATATCATCCACGTGCTCTGTGTATGTACCATTATCATTTTGTTTCACAGAATATCTGCCAACAATAAACAAAACGTCAAAAAATCCAAGACCTAAGATAATCAATACGCAAAGTAGAACAGATAGATAACGAAGTACAATTCTTATACCTATTTTCCGTATACGCGAAATAAGATAGAGATTATAGAAGACACATACAAGAGCAATCGTAATCATCCAAACAACTGGCATTGCCGCGCATATAACATACGCCCAAGTCTGTAAAAGCCACTGATTTGGAAGACGTACTGCAGTTATTTCAAAGAATGCAGTTAGAATACCACTTAACACAAAAAAGCAACAAAGAATCAGCGAGATTCTACCCTTCCACCGTTGCTTGCCATAGCTAAGAAAAGATTTGTTACAATCTACATTTGCACTACGAAAACGACTGTGTAGATTGCGCTGCCAAATAACACAAATAACCCAAATAAGAGACGCTACAACAAGAAGCAGAATTGCAAAACAATAAGTGATCCATCCAAAAAGCTGTAGCTTATTGGACGCCATAAAAACAGTTCCAATAATCATTAAGATGGAAAAGATTTCCGCACTCGGCTGTAAAACCTTATACTTGGGCAATTCCTTATTTGCACTGTTAAGGTTCTCACATATTTGCTCATGTGATTCACAATATAGTGGATTTTTCTCCTCTCTTGGAGTATGTTCCTGCTTTTCCTTCTCTTTCATCGCTGAATCTGACATTTTTCTGTTCCTACATTCTGTTTCCTATATTGCGCTTACGATTTACAATTGTTCTAATTATTCCAGTCGCTTAGTCTGTTCTCTTCTCACGTAAATAACCGCGAGTATTTGGGCTTCTTTTCTACTCTCATCAACACAACGTTTTCTCACAACACGAAACAATATATAACTTACAACAAATATATTTTTTCTTTATCAACACATATTTGCGAAGTACGATTGTAAATTTGAGTTATATTCTCCATTTTTTCCACAAACACTTTTGTTTCCGGATCACGCAAAACAGAAAACTCCTTCACTGCTTTTGCTACCATTGCATTAGCATTTTCATGTAATCCATTTCCTTTATCTTGTAAAAACTCATCAACAGAACCATCTTTAACTAAAGGAATACCACCAATTAGCTTACCAACAGCAGTACCAGCAGTACCCATAGCTTTCACAACGTTGACTTCCACTTCCGAATTACCAAGTTTTTCTAAATATAAAGAGCTTTTTTCAAATTTCTCACAGTAGTCATCAGACAATTTCTTTATCTCATTTTCTGCATTACTAATGTACTCTTCCGAAAAATTACCACTTAACATTATTTCCATCAAAGATGATAGAGAGAAAATATACAACGACAATCTGTAATACTTAAACTTTTTCCCTAAATCAGACAACGTCGAATTTACGTTACTTTTATACACAATAAACTTCTTTAACAGAAGAATATCAGTAATCTTTTTCTGATAAGCAATAATGTTCTTTCTAGCACGATTCTTAATATCGATAACAAGCTTATGATTATTCGTAACAGAAATTTCATTATCCCAACTGCACTTATAAGTAGAAGCAATCCCCATCAATGACTCAACATCTGCCTCAATCTGTGACTCATTCTCAACTTCCATAAAGGTAAGTATCTTTTCCTGCGTCTCTTTAATCTTTTTCATATCTTTTTCAATAGAATAAATAGCCACAGCCATCATTAAAAGAGCAGGATTAAACGCAGATACTGTTTTCATAGAACCTTGCAAAGACTCCATCTTTGAAATCTGCATCATTCTAGAGCCACCATCAGCTTTTCTTAAAGATCCCCATAGATTCCCATTTTTTGCGTATTTTAGAGTATCACCTGCAGCTTTATTAGCAATCTTATAAAAATCATCCGTAGGAATGGTTATTGTTTGAGTAACTGTATTACATGCAGGAATTAATGACGATAAACCAGATCCGAAATTCAATAATTCAGATACGGGAACACTTAATACTTTATTGTTGTTATTAGTAAAATCTTTAACATCAACAAGAAGTTTTTCAGTAAAATCTACTAATTCATTTTCACTGTTACTTACAGAAAGCTCACTACTGTTACTCATAAGAACAATACTATCTGAAATAGTATCTGAAAGAAAATTATACTTCTAGTTTCCTACTCTCTTAAATACTATGAAACTTTACAAACAATATTATCGATATTAAATCCAACGGAAAGCTACCTTGACATTTACTCTCGAAAAGATTATCCTATATGTAAAGCTAACTTTCCATTAGAAAGGAGAATGTAATGTGAAAAATAGACTTGAACAAATTAGAAAAGAAAAAGGCATAACCCAAGAAGAACTTGCTGATGCACTCGAAGTATCAAGACAAACAGTCGGTTCTCTGGAAAATGGAAGATACAACCCGTCAATCATATTGGCATACAAAATTGCTAAGTACTTTAATTTAACAATCGAAGAAATATTTATCTACGAGGAAGATAAAAAATGAAAAACAAAAAAACCCAGAATTTTTGGTACATAGGTTATGTAATAGGTATTTGCGGATTGATTCTTGCACTGGCTCTTAAACTGAACGAATCCGCAGAAATTGCATTGTCGGTTGTTTTTGTTGCGATTATCTCACTTTCACACGTAAAAATCATGCACTATAAGATGATCGAAAAAGACCACAACTACAAAATAAATGTGAACGATGAAAGAAACGAGAAAATCAAAGATAAAGTAAATGCAACAATGGCATTCATACTGATGCACCTAATGGGAATAATTGCCATAATTGCATTTATAACAAAAGCATATTTACCAGCTGCTCTTTTAGCTATTTCAGTCGCCTTTTCTCCATTAATCATGTTTTTTATCAACAAATATTATGAGAAAAAATATTAAAGCCAGACCCACCCACCCATTTACTACTTATTACGAAGCTTACCAACTTTCATAAATTCCTTATCTCCAATACGGAACTTTTTACTATTAAACGCCACTCCCATAATTCTGCTAATAATATACTCATCAGTTATAAGCACGAAATACTGCTTATCTTTTTTATCCACCAAATAATACTGATCAGCCCAAAGAGTGGCAACAGCCTTACTGAAATCATGTATGCCAAACAATGGCAATCCTCCAAGGAGAGTAGAAAACCATCCAACAAAATTATCCACCATTTTCTCAGATGAACTGTTATAAGTCTTAACAACAGTTAGCATATTGATTTTTGAGTCAGGATATTCATCTAATACAATCTGCTCTTTAATTTTCGACTTCTTAAAACTGCTCAACCTACCGTCGAAACCATATTTATTGAGATTAATAGGCTTCTTAGTAATAGAAAAATCAACGCTATTGTTCTCATCCAAAAGATAATCAACACTCACGCTTAGAGCAGATGCAATAAATTTCAGATTCTCGATATCCGGCAAACCCCGATTTGTTTCCCATTTTGCTACAGCAGCACGAGATACCATCAATAATTCCGAAAGCTCCTCCTGCGTCAACCCAGCTTCCAGACGAGCCTTTCTAATTTTTTCTCCCAAAGGTATAACACTACTCATAACACAACTCCCTTCAAATCACTTATTACACATCATGAAATTACTTGACGGAAACCAAATTAGTATTGAAACATTTGATTTATATACCGCCTAATTACAAACTAACAAATAATTTGCAACGGAAAAAGAAACAAGATGAAACACTATAGTTACCAACTGTAACAGCATAATAAATCAAATAAATGAGTGCACCTTTTAACGTTAGAAGCGAGATATCGCAAAAGGTTTAAGATTGGCTTAATAGCTTGATTTTGAATACGAAGATACAACAACGGAAAGCTATGATCTGAATAGTAGTTAAACTTTTGCTTTCATTTGCTTGCATATGCTTGCAACTATTTTGTAAAATAAGGCCAGAAAGGACGCGAACACAATGACAAACACGAACGCTGTATATGCAAGAATCGATACAAATCTTAAAGAAAACGCTGAAAGCATATTGAACCAGCTTGGAATAACACCATCTTCAGCAATCCAAATGCTTTACAGCCAAATCGTTTTACAAAAAGGTATGCCATTTGAACTCCGCTTGCCAGTTAATACGCCTACTGCTTTAGGTAGCTTAACAAGAGCCGAACTGGATGCAGAATTACAAAAAGGCTTAGACTCTCTAAAATCTGGCAAACAATATAGTGCAGATGAAGTAGACCAATTCTTTGCTAAGGAATACGGCGTATGAGCACAACCTATAGCGTCATTTATTCTCCGCAAGCGTTCCTTGATCTCACTGGGCTATACGAATACATTCGCTTTAATTTACAAGTTCCAAAAACGGCGGAAAAACAAGTCAACCGCATTAAGCATGCTATACGTTCTCTTAACACTATGCCTATGCGATATCCGCTTGTAGAGTGGGGACCCTGGCATTCTGTGGGAATACGCAGAGTTCCAGTCGACAACTACACTGTTTTCTACAAAGTAGACGAAAACCAAATGACTGTAACAGTTATTCGCATATTCTACTCAGGCAGAAATATAGAAAACATTGTTAACGACCCAAACAATTAATGCGCGATTTGGGATAGAAAAGTACTGGTAGTATATTTACACTTTTTGAGTGCACACTATGGATAGTGTGTGCACCTTTTAACGATAGAAAAATATCGCAAAAGGTATACCATTTAGCTTAATAGCTTGATTTTGAGTGCAAAATATTACTATTTCTTCTTATAACCTATAGCAACATTACCTGTTTTATTAATCCCTGGTACTTTAAGAACATTAGAGCTTGGCTTGTCTTTTAAATCAAATTTTCCCACTAAAAATAGAGCTTTATACCCTGAACTAGGCAAATTAAACTGTGAGTCAACTAGTTTGATGGGCTTATCTCCAAGAGTGACTTTAGACAAATCATAGTGAGAATCAAGAATGTCTCGTGACGCAAAGAGATACAGTTCACCTTTATTCATGTAATCGTCTGGTAGGCGATATTCTTTCTGAGATACCTCTACTGTTTCCCAATGATACGACGCAAACTCTGCCTTCTCATCATCGTCGGCACATCCAGCAAGAGAGAAGAGTGATCCTAGCAGCAAAAGCATAACAAGACAACTTTGAAAAATGTTTTTACCAAAAATAGTTTTACTTCTCATAACACTACTAGCCTCCTTTTCGTTAACACCACTTTGTATCAAATGATTATAAAACAGATTATTAAGTAAACAAGATCTCCTATTCGCTCTGATTACTGTAATAATCTTAATAAATATCCTATTTTTTTTATTAATTTGTCTAGACTATCAACACTAATTTCTTCATTTACTAGCAAACTATACTTTTCATAAACAGCAAGATTCACGAAACAGAAGAACCAACATAATCACGCGGTTTAATGCCTCCAACAATATTCCCTCATAAACGAAGCAATCACCTGCAAATCTTCACCCTCATAATATTCAACAAGCAACTTCTTAAACTCAGTAACCCTATTTTCCGGAATAACCAACAAGCCCATACCATGAGAAATCAAATAATGTAAGGAACTTTTTTACGATTATTCCACCGATTTGTTCCCCAAAACATAAGCAACTAGAGCACACAACCACTCGACAGCAAAATAGCCTTAATGCTCATTGCAGAATGGAAGTTAATATTGGGAATATTGTAGGAACGTAAACATCCAAGACAATTAGAAACAGAAAGTTGCTAATTTTTTTGTTCAATAATTTTATCGGTAAATGCCTTTAAAAATTCTTTAGAATTGCTCCAGCCTACGCCATTGTTTAATCCCGAGAAATCAAAACCAGATATTTCATCTAAAGCTTTACTGCAAACCCATTCATACATTCCAGCCTGTTTGCTTTTATATATTATTAGGAACAATGGTTTCATTGCTTTTTTACCTAATAATATGACACTAATATATTGTTTAGAATACATTACATCGTTATACCATTGTCCTGTCAGCCAATAGAATTTATCTTTGCGCCCCTTTTCACCAATCTCATCGCATAGATTTTGTAATTGTTTAGCCACATACGTGAGAACCTTTTTATCTATGTTTTTTATAAGCAAAGTTTCATCAACACCACTTTTACTTACCTCTTTCCAGTCAACATCTTCATTATTTTCTGAGTGCCTTTCATTCCTTGCAGACTTTTGATTTTCTGTTTTTTGCTCTCTATTATTATCACTAAAACTATTCTTATTCGTACAACCTGAAATAAGTGACATAATGCAAACTACAATAGTCAAAAACGTATAATGCTTGATATGCTTCATTTATGCCTCCTCTACAACTTAATCTTTACCTAATTGCAGCTGCGATTATCATGTTCAATCTTCACTCTGTTATTCACTATCATCTGCCCAATATTCATTCGTCTCGTAGTACAAATCATCTTTGAGTCTAATAAAACTGACGGGATGTAAATTATGGACGAAGAATGCAGATATGTAACCTACAAAATAACTATAGCTAAAAATCATCCGATAATCTACTTCTATATCTTCTAATCGTTCCCTTTTAAATTATCTTTCTTTCTCAATTGTTTTCTTTCAGCGCAAGTTCTATAAGCTTATCCGTGTAATCAGCCATAAATAACGGAATATTCAACATATCATCGTCTAGTTTTAGATTATTCAGCGAGAATCGTATACGTAATTTCGTTTGATTATGGAATAGTTCTTTAAACTTTTTCAAACTTCTACTATTAATATTTGCTTCAGATTTAACCTCAACAGGGAAAATATCATTTTCTCGTTGAATAAGAAAATCCACTTCATACGGCGGATTCGTTTGAGACCAGTATCTAGGCATAACTTCAAATTGAGTAAGTAACGCCTGCAAAACATAATTTTCTGTTAAAGCACCCTTAAACTCAGTAAACAGCCTATTGCCTTCCGCAAATGCAGTAGGAGCAAGTTGTGCTAATCGCCTTAACAAACCAACATCTGCTAAATAAATCTTAAAAGCAGATACATCATCATAAGCAGCAATAGGTAAATTCGGCGCAGTATTTCTATAAATTTTATACACCAATTGTGCCGACACAAGCCATTGCAAAGCGTCTTCATACTCTCTTGCTCGCGCACCATTTTTAACAACTTTATACAAGAATTTTTTGTTTTCGCGCGCAAGTTGAGATGGAATAGAATTCCAAATCATTGATATTTTTGGAAATTCACTAACATTAGGATGCTTTGCAAAATCTCGTTCATAAGCTGTTATAATCTCAAACAATGTATCTTGCATTGCGTTTACATCTCGTGCTTTAGCCCACATTAAAACTGACTCAGGCATACCACCTGTAACATAATACATTTTTAATTTCTCGTATAGCGGATTAAAAAATGCGTCTGGAATCGGCTCTATTTTATCAATTTGTTCAATAAACTTCGCTAGATTTTCATCTCCATTAGCAAGTAAAAACTCTGTGAAATTCATTGGGTTTATTTGCATAAAATTAACTTTTCCAACTGGGAATGAAGATGGTTTGGCAAGCGTTATTCCAAGCAATGATCCAGCACAAGCAACATGATACTGCGGAGCGTTTTCACAAAAATATTTCATCGAGTTTATTACTTCTGGGCAGTCCTGAACCTCGTCAAATATAATAAGCGTGTTTTCTGGTTCAATTTTTTGGCCACTTGCAAGCATTAGGTTTTGTAAAATTCGTTCCACATTTTTAGTGGTTTCAAAGAATTGCTTATATTCTTTGTTTTCGTCGAAGTTAAAATAAGCAATATTTTTGTAGTAGAGCTTACCAAATTCTTTTAGTATCCAAGTTTTACCAACTTGACGCACACCTTTTAATATCAACGGTTTACGATACGGCGAGCTCTTCCATGCTAAAAGTTTGCTCATAATCAGCCTTTTCATGATTACTCACCTTTCACTTGACGTTACGCTATTAAATATTGCAGTCGTATTAGCGCGTTGCTGTTTCTAAGCGTATTGCATTGCTACGTTGTTGTATTGCAACAATTCTGCGATTATTTTGTTATATTTTGCGTTATCTTTTATCGTGTATCACATTATTATATATGTTTTGGTGTATTTAATCACATAATTATACGTATTTTAGTGTTTTTATCACATTATTATACGAATTATGCATTAAGTAGCGCTCAGCATAAAACATGAAAATACACGCAACAAAAGAATTGCTGCACACACTAAATATTTTGCAGCCATTTTCACACTCCTTCAGGTTTACCAATACACCTAATTCCCATCCCACAAAAAATACCTAAACCAACTACGGAAAGTTATAATTGAATAGTGATTAAACTTTGCAAAGGAATCGTTTCCCATGACAAAAATAACAAAAATGACAAAAAAAAACAAATAGTATATTTTTACACTTATATTGCTTGTATTATCATTATTCCAGTTGTCTTATCACTGATTGCCGATAGCATACCTAAAAACGACAGCCTATCTCCTAGCGGCCATCCGTTTGAGTGCATAGACGATAGAGCGTTTTTTATCTGGTTAGGTTTAGACCTTGGACTATATCTATATCCACTACATATTTTTATTAACAAGACGACATTAAAAATATCTAAATCTTTGTTCCTACCATCTATTATTTTTGCAATACTTTTGCCACCAGCCGTTTTGATTTTATCAGATGCTTCTGCGCGAGAATTCTTCTTTATATTCATGTCTTACGTTGTTATAGCATTCGTTATACCATTTCTGATTATCTACTATATAAAACGCAAAATTTGATACAATTACCGAAATAAAAATAGTTTACAGATTAGTTGTTATGAAAATTATTTTCACGCTACTCATAATTGCATTATCATTATTATTTGCTTTATTTGCTCTTTTAAGCTTAGTTGCTGATTTTAATACTCCGCTGTAGAGCAATTCAAAATAAGAAGGAGTTCACAGCATCAAAATACTATTAGCTCCTTCTTACTATGAAAACTTAGACAACCTTGATAAGAAATGTTGTCAAGCGGTTTAAAAAATGGATTCCGATTATCTGTATAAACCATAGCAATCATCGAAACCCATTCCTCAAGCCTTTTATCTATTGTTTAGTTCTTAATTCTTGACATCAAAACAACACTCTCGACGTGAGATTGAGAGAACTCCTAGTATAGCTACACTTTTTTGAGTGCACACTATGTATATTGGGTGCACTTTTTAACGATAGGAAATATCGCAAAAAGGTTTAAGATTGGCTTGATAGCTTGATTCTTGAGCATAAAAATAGCCTAGAGAGCCCCCCCCCTAAGACAAAGTATTAGTATAGTTGATGCAATTTTTTTACCATATATGAACCCATCGAATTGCTGTGTTTATTAACAAAGAATATTTTACGTTAATTAGATAAATAAATACATAAATTACAATTGAACTAGTATAGAAATATTCTATTTTTCATATAACATAGTAAAAGTAGTGAATAAAGTACGAGGAGGTATTTTGTGAAGAAAAGATATATGTTGAGAAATATTTTTAAAACCAAATATAATTTCCATAATATTGTTTTAATCGTTTTCATTGGACTATTAGCAGGTTTCTTATCAGGATTGTTCGGTGTAGGTGGAGGAATGGTGATAGTTCCTGCATTAACTGTTTTTATGAAATTTGATCAGCGTCATGCTACTGCTACTTCTCTTGTTGCCATAATTATAACGTCGCTTTGTGGAAGCATTGTTTACGGTTTAAACGGCAAAGTGTCATTTTTATCAGCATTTTTTCTAATAATAGGTTCAGTTTTCGGATCACAAATTGGGGTATATTTTTCACATATTTTGCCTAAAAAAATATTTCCTTGGTGTTTTACACTTTTTGTATTACTAGTTATATGTTCTAGTCAAGTTTGGATTCCGTTAAGAAATGTAGATTTTAATGTTAGTTTTTTAAAAGCTATATGTCTTATATTTATAGGCGTTGTTTCTGGTATTTTTTCAGGTATTTTAGGCGTTGGTGGCGGAGGAATTATAGTGCCATGCGTGCAACTTTTGCTCGGCATGGGAGACCTTATGGCAAGAGGAACTGCTTTGCTTGTCACGCTTCCTACAGTTATAAGTGGTAGTATTGCTAATGCTCGTTACCATTATACTCATTTTACTGAAGGAATTATTATCGGTATTTTTGCGACATTTACTGTAAACTTAGGCGCAATAATTGCGCGCAGTATTTCACCTTTTATATGCAATATATTGTTTTGTATTTTTCTGTTCAGTGTATGCTTACAAATGATATTAAAAACAGGTATTTTAGCTAAGAATAAGCGTTAAATATGTAAAGTCTTTGACTTTTATTTATTTGAAAAAAATAGTTTTGAATATAAAAAGTGGGGCTTAGATTTAAGCCCCACGATATAGGAGAATGTTATAAAGTAACTTTTTACAATTATGCCATTTGAGTAACATCTCTTTTTGCTTGTATAAATTTTATTATCATGTTTTTTGCGTGATAAATAATTATGCAAACTATATAAACAATTGCAGAAAATACAGTTATCATTCCTCCGGAAGATAGACCTAAATAAATACTTGAATAGAGACCTAAAGTTCCAGCTATAATTCCAAGTATTGGAGCAAAAATTACCGTTTCCCATTTACTGATGGCTAAGGTCTTACTTTCTCCTAAATGTTCTTTGAGATATTTCTTAGCACTTTCAAATAAAATGATTTCTGCTGTATGTTCGTTGTAAAAATCTTCCTGTTTACTGTTCTTTAGTTTGGTATGGGCTTTGTAGGTTTTCTTGTACTTCAAATATTTTTCTGATTGGTCGATGAGTTGTGTTTTTTCATCAATCTTCTTTTCTCCCTCATACGGTACAGGAAAGTTTCTAAACTCCTATTTCCTAACTTCTAGCTGGGTGCAAAGTGGGTGCACATTTTAACGATAGAAAAATATCGCAAAAGGTATACCATTTAGCTTAATAGCTTGATTTTGAGTGCAAAATATTACTATTTCTTCTTATAACCTACAGCAACATTACCTGCTTTATCAATACCTGGTACTTTAAGAACATTAGAGCTTGACTTGTCTTTTAAATCAAATTTTCCATGCAACGATCTCTTGCCATAATAGCGGGATTCATTAATATCTTTCATCTGAAATTATATGCTCTATTCCACTATGCTCCGATTTAAGATATTCTTTCATAAATGTTGGGTAAGCCTTGAACTTATCAAGCTCATCTATAGGTAACCAATGCATTGTCTCTTTAGCACCTGACTCTGTAGTACTATGGCTCGTAAAACCTCTTTTGCCCATGGGCTTCATCATGTAGTAGAACGTCAGCTCATGGAAGTCTACTCCTTTTAAGCCAGAGCTGCCGATGAATAAGTTCTCGTGTATGACGGCAAGGTGATCTACTTCATAATTAAGACCTGTCTCTTCAAATACTTCTCTCTTAACGGCTTCTTCTGATGTCTCGCCCATGCGAACCGCTCCGCCAACTGAGTAGTAATAGTCGTCCTCATCATTTCTTGCAAATAGCACACAACCTTCTTCGACTATGATGGCTGCTGCTCTATATCTAAATGCTTTTTTATCGTTAATAAATCCGCAATTATGTTCCATAGTTTACTCCTTTAGAAAATCTGGTAAATATTTGTGTATAATCCCTTCTTGCGAAAAATTCATTGTATCCATCGATAAAACATATTTAGGATAATTATCCTTAACCAATCGATAAACACCAAATTCCCTGCTGCAAGTCTCTTCACCAGCCAGCAAATAAGCAACTTGATAACTTGGAGGAATAAGTCTTATCGAGAACAGAAGGAGGTTGGGTGGGCTGTCTAAAAAATGTCCACACCCCGACGGTAAAGCCTATATGTGCGACATTTTTAATCATACTTTCACTCCTGGGGGGGGGTAATATAAGCGCAAGCATACCATATTTCGTCTGGATAACACCTGTTATTCGCCACAAAATCGACGCTGAAAGTCACTTATTTCTTTCCGAGCATCCACGCTTTGAGCACTACTTCTATTACTCCGTAAGTCAATGCGGCCAACGGCCAAACAATCCAACTTTTTCCCCAATCGGACGTGATGAAACTGTAGGCTAAATAAATGCAGACAACTATAAGCCAGTAAGCTTGGAGGAATAACCTAGTCTTTGCAGGATAGACAGTTTTTTTCTTCGGTTGCAGCAAACGGTAATAGGACGAGCGGACGATATTCGCCTGTACGAATAAATAAACAGCTGCTGCCACCAGGGCAATAGCGATAACTACAAAAAAGCCGGATGAAAGTTGATAAAATTCCGGTGCTATATCCGAAATTATAAGAAAAATAAAGGCAACCATACATAAAACAACACCGCTGACCGTCCGCAGCACATACGACGGCATGAAACGTTCCAAGCGTTCTTTGAGCACACTGTCAACGCCGTAAGCTGTTTCAAAGTCCTCTTTTTCCAAATATTGATAACGCTTTCCATGGAAACTCTGAATAATAAAAATAGCTACAGCAACGGTAATAATCGCAACACTGAATGCTAAGCCCATAGTTTTACCGACTTGCGCATTTACTGTGTGAGAAAGCAAAAGATCACTGCCAACCAACGGGATTGCCGCCAGAACACAAAGAAGAACGCCTAGAGCAACATAGGCGGCAAATGATATTCTGTGAGCAATATAAGCGGAGGCTTCTTCCAGCTCAATTACCCGAATGCGAACGCCGGCTTCTTCCTGGCAGGCATTTTCATCTGCGTTGACGTTCTTCCCCATAACATCAATTTCATCTTTTACTAGAAGATCTGTACTAACACCAAACAAACGGCTCAATGCAATTATCCGTTCCATATCTGGGATACTTTGTGCGCCTTCCCATTTGGAAACAGCTTGGCGACTGACGCCCAATTTGTCCGCCAATTCTTCCTGCGACCAACCGTTTTGTTTACGCAGTTCCAATATTTTATCTGCTAAAATCATAAAAACATCTCCATTTCAAACTAGAATTCATCATGATCATGGTGAAATTATAGCTAAAACAGCAGTTGCGTAGTAGCAAGTGCGGTTGGCAATTGCCGTTGAAAGCGCAATTTCTGCCGACAAATGAGCGCAACCGACCGCCAATTCGTTTTCTTTCATTTTTGCACCGCGCTTTCCAATCATCTTCACTGATGACGCCAAACATCGGAACAGAATTTCGCCAATCGTCGGAATGAAAGTTCGCCAATCATCGGAAAACAATGAAATATCACGCTTACACTTTCAAATTAAACCTTTTAATAATAGCCATCGCGAAACATAATCTACATAAGAGCAAAATCAAGCAGATTACGCATTCTCTTCCAGTAGAAAATCTGGTAAATATTTGTGTATAATCCCTTCTTGCGAAAAATTCATTGTATCCATCGACAAAACATATTTAGGATAATTATCCTTAACCAATCGATAAACACCAAATTCCCGGCTACGAGTCTCTTCGCTAGCCATCAAATAAGAGACTTGATAATACTCAGTTTCACCTTGTCTAGTAGCAATGAAATCGATTTCTTGATTATTAATACGACCAACTTGAACCTGAAAACCACGAGACAAAAGCTCAATATAGACAATATTTTCTAGAATACGTTCAATTGATACAACATTTGAGAAACCTACTGCTTGCCTAAAACCATGATCTGTTACATAATATTTTTCCTCAACCGTCAGTAACTTTTTCCCAACACTGTCATAGCGTGGAACTTTTTTTAGAAGATACGCCGCTTGGCAAAAATTCAAGTAATTCAAAATGGTATCGACTGAAACTTTACGATTTTCGCTAACAAAATATTTTCGTAAACTGTTAGCTGAAAAACTTTGTCCAATATTATCTAAACAAAAAAGTAAAATGCGATTAAATACGTCAACATCTCGGATCGAATTGTATTCAAGTATATCCTTAACAACAACGGTATTATAAATGTCGTTTAAATATCTAAAACTCGGCTCCTCTTCCCCATTAAAATAATGAAGAGGAGGCATACCACCAATTTTGATATATAGCTGAAATAATTCCTGTATGCTTAAATTCAAACTTTGATACAAATTCACGAATTCGCTAAAAGTAAAAGGAAGCACCTCAAAACTTACGTAACGCCCTGCAAGCAAGGTGGCAAGCTCTCCGGACAATAATTTTGAGTTAGAACCAGTCAAATAAATATCGCAATCATAATCAACTCTAAGCGCATTTATAACACGTTCCCAGTGAGAAACTAATTGAATTTCATCAAAGAAAAAATATATTTTACCTTCTATTTGTTGACTACGTTCTGTAATTAATTTCTGCAGATCAAAATCATTTTTCACAGATAAGTATTGAGCTGATTCTAAATTGATATAAATAATACGACTTTGAGGAACGTCCGTAAGTAATTCAGATTGAATCATTTTTAACAAAGTGGACTTTCCCACTCGTCTCATACCTGTAATCACCTTCACAATAGGCTTGTTAATAAAAGGTTTGATTTTATTAAGATATTTTTTACGTAATATATATGACATATCCTCACACCTTTCAATTACAGCTTTGCTTACAATTTCGATTATAGTCGATAAATTTATTGTTTTTTATAGTTGTTTCTATTATAAACGAAACAAATTAAAAATTCACCTTTGAGATTGAAGCCGCAGTGTTCTAATAATGGGCGTAAATTTCAAGTTCAACTTTAAAATTACGCTCAAATTGGTTAACTTATCTTCTTATGCAGAAAATGCACGCAGCAAACAAAATAGCCAATCAGTGCTCGTTTAATGCTTCCAACAATATCCATCATAAACGAAGCAATCACCTGCAAATCTTCACCCTCATAATATTCAACAAGCAACTTTTTAAATTCAGGACCTATACTGTACGCAAGCAGGTGTCATCAAAACGATATATTATTTAAGTGCGATTTGCAAAGGAGCGCCACTGATTCTGTATGGATTGAGAGAACGGGTAGTATAGCTACACTTTTTTGAGTGCACACTATGGGATAGTGGGTGCATCTTTTAACGATAGAAAAAGCTATCGTTAAAAAGTTTGAGATTGGCTTAATAGCTTGATTCTTGAGTGAAAAATATTACTATTTCTTCTTATAACCTATAGCAACATTACCTGTTTTATTAAGTCCTGATACTTTAAGAACATCAGAGCTTGGCTTGTCTTTTAAATCAAATTTTCCAACTAAAAATAAAGCTTTAAGTCCTGGACCAGGTAAATTGAACGATGAGTCAACTAATTTGATTGGCTTATCTCCAAGAGTGACTTTAGACAAATCATAGTGAGAATCAAGAATGTCTCGTGACACAAAGAGATACAATTCATCCTTATTCATATAGTTTTCTGGTATACGAAACTCTTCTTGAGACACCGCTACTGTTTCCCAATGATACGACGCAAGCGCCGCCTTCTCATCATCGTCGGAACATCCAGCAAGAGAAAAGAGAGAGCCTAGCAGCAAAAGCATAACAAGACAACTTTGAAAAATGGTTTTACAAAAAATAGTTTTACTTCTCATAACACTACTAGCCTCCTTTTCGCTAACACGACTCTGTATCAAATAATCATAAAACAGACTATTAAGTAAACAAGATCTACAATTCACTCTGATTACTGTAATAATCTTAATAAATATCCTATTTTTTTTATTAATTTGTCTAGACTATCAACACTAATTTCTTCATCTACTAGCAAACTATACTTTTCATAAACAGCAAGATTCGAAGAAACAGAAGAACCAACATAATCGCGCGGTTTAATGCTTCCAACAATATTCCCTCATAAACGAAGCAATCACCTGCAAATCTTCACCCTCATAATACTCAAAAAGCAACTTCTTAAACTCAGGAACCCTATTTTCTGGAATAACCAACAAGCCCATACCATGAGAAATCAAATAATGATTCGCAAAAATCACAGAAGCCCTCTTATTCCCATCTAAAAATATCTGCGACTTCATACAATAAACGCATAATTCAATCGCAATATCAATAGGCTCTTTCCTTCCAACTTTACCTTCAACATTCTCACTATCTTCCTCACTTTCAACAATATTCCTTATTTTTTCTTTAACATCTATTTCATTAGGAATAGGCGGAATATAAGTAGATCCACCAATCGCAACAGGAACACCCCTTATACGACCGCCGTCTAAGAAAAAGCCCTCATTAACAAGCTTCGCTATATGACTGAGCATGTAATAATCAGACCTGCTTAATACAACATCCTCGTCTAAAATGAACTCCCAAGCATGCTTCAAATTCAAGATTTTTTGAACATCACTCGCAGAAACACCAAACACTTTCCCATTATCTATAATCTCTTCAGTTTGAGGAAAAGTAGTAGCAACACCTTCCAAAACCGCCTGATCGTAAATATTCGCCTTTAAGTTAGCCCTTGCAAAAGCAATATTGTTCACCAAATCAGCAGATAACTCACTATTAGAATATCCGGCATTCGCGAGCTGCCTTACTACAGCGCGAAGTTCCTTACGCAATTGCCTAGATTCACTTGCATTGCGAAGAAGAAGATTATACAAATCGTCCGAATACACACCAACATACGTAGACGTCAACTTTCCCGAAACACGCTTTCTGGTGTATAAATATTTACCATCTCCACGATTTTTGATTTCAGGAGTACCATCATACGCAAGCAAACTCAAGCGAGCATTAATATCAGCCTTTTTTCTAAGCAATTCTTGCACATCATCATATTTTGCAGCCATCTTCACACTCCTTTTTCACATAAATTGGGGAACATTTACTTAAATAAAATACCATTTTGTTCCCCAATAATCAAATAATGTAGGGAACTTTTTTATGATTTTTACACCGATTTGTTCCCCAAAACATAAACAAATAAATTAATAATCACTCGCCAGCAAAATAGCCAAACTGCGCTCAAAAACCGCAAGAACACAGCTTAAAGCTGCTTCGCATTAAACCTTTTAACGATAGCCCTCGCAAACCCCTGCTACACAAGGGCAAAAACGCACCCACCTAATCAGCCTCCTGCATCAGATAGTACGATCAAGCGCCGTGACGGTGGGAAGCACCACTTATTTTTCTCGTTTGAGTTTGAACATAAAAATAGCAGATAAAGGGAAGGAAATGAATTTACACCACTTTTAGGACTTGACCTATGAAATAATTAATAGTTCCATTTTCAATCAATATATAGAGACCTAGTCCAATAAACACGACAGGTACAATTACTTTTTCGTACTTTTCCACAGTCTCTCCGATAGCAGAAATTGAGGCGAGATTTTGAGATAATTTGCATAGAATCAAAATCCCTAAGGCAAATATTACTAAACTTATACCAATCTCAATCAAACTCTTTCCTGTAAAATAAGGGATATAAATTCCTAAATTATCTCCACCCATTGCCACTGTTAAACTTGTAAATGCTAAGATTTTTGATCCATTTCCGGTAATTTTCCCCTCGATATCTTCTTCATCAATATCTTCATCCACAAAAATTGCTCTTATACCAAGACCTAGCGGAATTAGACCAAGGAGTCCGATAATCCAATCTTGTGGAATAAAATTTAAAAAGTAAGCGGCAATAAGACTAGCCAGTACAAGCAGTCCTGTACCTAAATACTGCCCTACATAAATTGATTTCAAACCTTTCTTTCCTTGACTAGCGAATAAAATAGTCAAAACAACTAAGTAGTCAATGGATGTAGAAACAAAAACTAATAAAGCGGATACTATTGTTTCCATTATTTCTCCTTTCAAAATGTTAAATTTTTTAGACAGACGCACCCTCTTCTCTCCATTGATACTCAACCCGTAACTCTTTTAACAGCAAAAAAGCACGTCAGCGACTTGCTGATATACTTTTATTTTACCTTACACTTTTCCTGTAAGCTTAACACTTTAGTTCCGTTTTGCTCCCATCAAGGAAAGTAAGATCAACCTTTCCATCGTGATGCACAGTTAGATGGTCAACCATGCTAAGACAGACGTTTTCATCGAACACTGTTAACAAGTCCTGTTTTTTCAAGTCCTCGATAAAATATTCAACTCCATCATGCCTCATTTGCTTTTCAACAATGCGAGCTTTTACTCCCTTAAGCCTTGATTCTACAGTATTGAACCTGTTCACTAGACTCGTATATTTTTTCTCATACTCATCCTGGTTCTGCAATTTCCGTGCATTTTCATTGATACAGTTGCTAATCTTTTAACGATTACCCTAACTAATCACCGGCTAAACAGGACGGACATTGAGCCTGACTTTAAGAGATTCATAAAAAGAAGTGACTATTACTGACAGAGATCAGTAATAGTCACCCAACGTGAGATATTCAACTATTGACTTGAACCAAACAAAATTCAATCAGTCTTTCGAAGGACAGTCTTAAGCGAGATCACTGTGACACCAATAACAAAAGAGGTAAAACCAATTCTAATAGCAAGTGTGCCACCCCATATTAAGGCAACCAGCATCGCGATTAAGGCAACCGTCAAGCCGAATGTCGCTACTTCACGGCAAAAACGAACGAGCTTGTCCATTTCCTTAAATACCTCCTCGTGCACATACTAATAATCAGGTTTCACTTTACCTTTTGAGCTATATTTTACCACTTCACAGGGTGGGTGCAAAGTGTGTGCACTTTTTAACGATCGAAGCAAGCTATCGTTAAAAGGTTTGCCATTTATTAACAAATCTTAAATGCTTCAAATCCACTAGCAGACAACAAACAGTTTTAGAATACAAAAAGGCGGTTAGATTTTACTCTAATCACCTTTTACGCATTATAATTATTAAATTTTATTCGTTTGTTTCTCCCGCAATATCTATATATTCCTTTAATTTTCGTTGCAACAAATTCTTATCTATCAGTTTTAATGTATACTCAGATACCATTGTAGGCGAAAGACTTCTACTTAATGCAAATTCTACTACCTCATCATCTTTTGAAGCACAAAGGATTACTCCTACGCTTGGATTTTCAGTTTGTTTCTTTACTTCTCTATCCAGTGCTTCTAAATAGAGGTTCATTTTTCCGATATATTCCGGTTTAAACTCTCCAATTTTTAATTCAAATGCAACTAAACAGGATAATCCCCTATGATAGAATAACAAATCTATATAGTAATCATGATTGCCAACCTGTACCCTATACTCATTACCTATAAAAGAAAAATCTTTCCCAATCTCTAAAATAAAGTTCTTCAAATTCTCTAGAATTGACTTCTGAAATTCTCTTTCATTCCCAAGCTCGGGAGCATCGATAAATTCTAAAACATAACTGTCCATAAACAAATTATGCGTCTCTTGTTTTACCCTTTGTATAGCAGGCAAATTATTACTATTTGAAAGCATATAACGCTCATAATAGCCACTGTCCATCTGCCTTACCAACTCTCGGTGAGTTAGATTCTCGTTAATAGCTAAGTTAATGTAAAATTCTCTTTCTTCTTTACTCTTAGAACCAGATATTATTTTCAAATGATTAGACCAGCTCAATTGTGTCAACAACGTTGACACTTTTTCATCATCCTTATATATCTCATAGAATTGCTTCATTCTATAAAGTCCTCTACGAGTAAATCCTTTTAAATCAGGATAATTTTCAGAGAAAAAATCAGCAACATTTTCCACAAAATTTGACCCATAAGCTGCTTCTTTACTTTTCTCGCTTATATACCTTCCCACTTCCTGATACATCAAGATTAATTCTTCATTAACTTTTCTATAAGCGCGATCCTTTGCACTTTCGACAATCTTAACAATATCATCAAACTGATGATTATCTTTTCTAATACCTGTATTCTGCAATACCATCTTAGCCTTATTCATTTTTTCACCTCCCTCATATTTACTTTCTTTCACCCTACTTATACTACAAAAAGTATAACATTTTTGGGGAGGATTTCCCCACTCCGAAATTAGTGGGTATTACTTACAATATGCAACTAGACTGCACGCAAGTAGGTGTCATCAAAACGCTATTTCGATTCAGCAGGATTTGTAAAGGAGCGCCACTGATTTTGTATGGCTCGATTGCTCCAGATTGATGTCAGATTTTCGCGATCGTTCGCGGGAATTTATCAAAGCGTGTTTTTGCCCGGAAACACACCGATTTTTGCCCTCATACGTTCTCGAAAACAGTTCAAAGACCATGTTCCTGCCTAATAATATGCAAACGCACAGATTTACCAACTGCCTCAAGACTTCGCTCTGAGGAAATAAGTCCGAAATGCCATCGTCTCGACATACCTATTCGTGAAACCAAAACTATACATTGAATGTCCGTTTTCCTCTATTCGATATATGGTTTCTGTCTCCAATGGTCGCTTTTTAATCTTCAATGTTTACTTTTTTATATTTCTGGTTCCTGCTGTTTGGCTTATCTTGTATCGTCATTTCTATTTTTCCTGCACTAAGCAAAGGCTTGATATATTTTTCAGAAAAGTTTCTTCTACCGGTCAGACCCATAAATTCTTGCATTTCTTTCCGACTACGAGGAACGATACAAAATTGAAGGAGAGCTTGTATCGCAACTTGCTCTCTATCTTGTTCCCTATCTTGTTCCCTTGGATCAAGTTCTTCGGTCGGCCCGACTGTAGCCGTTGCAGCCTCAGAAAGAGGAATCACTGTCATAAAAACATCTGCCTCTGTAAAGACAGGCTCTCCACCAGAATACATCTTCGTGTATTTATAGCTGTTGCGCATACCACTTCCAAGCTCGTCAGCAAGACCAATCTCACGGAACACTTTTGCTATCGGCGGATTCTTTGCGAATGGCTTGAATGTGTTCAGATTCAAGTTTCCGTGCCCATGCGCAAGGTTCGCATTCTCTGTTGTAATCTTATCCCGTTCAATGACAAGCTTCGGTACATATCCACTGGAAAAATCACGATGCATGAGCAGGTTGGAAATAATCTCACGCAGGATTTTATCTCTTGCGCTTATCCGCTGGACACCATCCAATGTAAAAACATCATTCAGATGCTTCTTTCCAAATTCCATCAGACGATCATAACTTTCAATCAGGTTTGTGATCACCACATCCCTGTCATCATAACGATCAACATTAAACACTCTGAAAATAGCGTCTGTCTTATGCTGAGTCAACTAATTTGATTGGCTTATCTCCAAGAGTGACTTTAGACAAATCATAGTGAGAATCAAGAATGTCTCGTGACACAAAGAGATACAATTCATCCTTATTCATATAGTTTTCTGGTATACGAAACTCTTCTTGAGACACCGCTACTGTTTCCCAATGATACGACGCAAGCGCCGCCTTCTCATCATCGTCAGCACATCCCGTAAGAGAAAAGAGAGAACCTAGCAGCAGAAGCATAACAAGACAACTTTGAAAAATGGTTTTACAAAAAATAGTTTTACTTCTCATAACACTACTAGCCTCCTTTTCGTTAACACCACTTTGTATCAAATGATTATAAAACAGATTATTAAGTAAACAAGATCTCCTATTCGCTCTGATTACTGTAATAATCTTAATAAATATCCTATTTTTTTTATTAATTTGTCTAGACTATCGACACTAATTTCTTCATTTACTAGCAAACTATACTTTTCATAAACAGCAAGATTCACGAAACAGAAGAACCAACATAATCATGCACATTTAATGCTTCCAACAATATTCCCTCATAAACGAAGCAATTACCTGCAAATCTTCACCCTCATAATATTCAACAAGCAACTTCTTAAACTCAGGAACCTTAGTTTCTGGAATAACCAACAAGCCCTGACCATGAGAAATCAAATAATGTAAGGAACTTTTTTACGATTATTCCACCGATTTGTTCCCCAAAAACACAAGCAACTAGAGCACAATAACACTCTTCGCTAAATTTAAATCTATAGCAATTTAAACCAGCACTTAAAGGATTTCCTCCCAATTTTTAGGAAATCCCATAAAATCAAATCTAAACGAACTTTCATATTTAGCAAACGTATTTTTCAAGTCTTTCAAAAGAGAACACCACTGTTCATTTGCTTTTAGCATTCTTTTAGTAATTAAAAGTACAGGAAATATTTTATTTTGTTTCCCTTTATATTGAAGATTCTCTTTATAAAGGCGCGGATTTTCTTTTAAAGGCATATTATAAAGTCTGGTATAGTGTGCACAAATATTTCTTACTTCTACTAAACATAAAATCCAGTTTTTTAAATATTTAGGATCAGTATTGTAATAGCGAGATATATTTTTTTGATCTTCAGTTTTTAAAATGCTAAACAATGAAGATAAACTCCCAAAAGACATTAATTCCACAGAAACCCATATAGGAAATTGACTATTATATTTTTCTATGTGATGCTTAACAAAAGGTTTATTTTTTTGTCGTTCAATTTCTTTATTCAAGCTTTTTATAAGAATAGAGTAAATAGATTGTCCTTGTTTATTTGTCTTGCAAACAAAATTAGTCTCACTCATCAATACTTCAGGACCGTATTTGATAGATAAGTAATAGGCAATCTGAGTTCTAAGTTCTATCTCAATTTGCTCTATAGTTCGCATTAGATTATTTTTAAATTGACTATCAAAGCAATAAAGATTAAACAGCTGTTCTATGCTAACAGTGTCTTGATAATACTCCTTGTTATTAGCATTCTTCAACCCTACACCATAACCAGAAAGTCTGTAATAGTTGACTTTCGTCAAAATTCCTTTTGCAAATTCAATGTTAGAAATTTTTAAATGATGGTCATTTACAAGTCTTGCAATTTGTTGATCATACGTTAAAGCTGGCTTCAATGTCATACGTATACTCTTTCATACAAAAAGCCCTCTCCGTGGTCCGCATGTAGAAGAACTACATTAAGCGTGGAGAGGTTCTGTTAATACGATTGTATCATGCCGCATTTATAAATCAACCTAATCAGCCCTTGACATCAATACGACAGTCTCGACGTGGATTGAGAGAACGGGTAGTATAGCTACACTTTTTTGAGTGCACACTATGGATATTGGGTGCACTTTTTAACGATAGGAAAAGCTATCGTTAAAAAGTTTAAGATTGGCTTGATAGCGCGTTACATTACAATTCTTCCAGTTGTTTAGTCTGGTCTCTTCTCACGTAGATAACCGCGAGTATTTGAACTTCTTTTCTACTATCATCAACACAAAAATAAACGTAATAATTTTTTACGCGTATTCTTCTAAAACCAAGTTCACACCACGGCTGCTCACTAATTAACTTCACACGATAAGGCATCGTCTGCAAAGACATCATTTCCGACTTCAACAGCTCGAGCATTCTTTTAGCCACTATCGGTGCTTGTAACTCCGTGGCGATATATTCTCGAATAAGTGCAAGATGCTCTTTCGCCTGACGAGTGACTTTTATCTTATACTCATCCATTAAAGACCTCGTTCAAGATCTTCAAAAACATCATCTATCGGATAACTATCACCACGAACCGCCTGATCATAACCTTTAGCCATCAACGCGTTAAACGTTTTCTCATCCATATCATCTTGTGCTGGAAGCGACTTTGGAATAGTAAGCGAAAACGGAATACCCTTATTAAGAATGATTTGACGATAAAACATGTCAATAGCCGTAGCCCTAGGAACTCCAATCGTTTCCAAAATCTGCTCCGCCTGCTGCTTAATATTTTCTTGTATTCTCACATTCACATTCGCTGTCTTAGTAACTGCCATATAAACCAACCTCCATACACACATCATAAAATACTGTATCGCATATTGCAACACAATTTATATGAATAAGATCCCTCAGCTGCCATACATGTTTTTCGTGTTCGTGTTACCTTCGCATTGCCTTTGTATTACCGCTTTTTATAGCACGGTCAAGTACTATGATGCCGGCGATAACTCCATCTATTCTATAGGTTGATTTTTGAACATAAGAATAGACTAAAGAAAATTCAATAGTCTGGATTTTATAACATCCCCACATGAAATTGAGTGGTCTAGTTTCATCACGTGTTGTATACAACGAAAACTTACCCTTAAACTATGAAGCTATTTCTTTGAACTCTGAAACTTTAGCCTTGAATTCTGAAACCTTTTTAGACATCAAAAAAGACGGTATTACTACCGCCTTAATTATTTACACATAACGTATTTAGATTTAGATTTCTATTTCATAGAAACTTGATCCTTGCTAAGCTCTACAAACTGGGATTTGTTGTAGTTATCTCCCATTTTCTTTAATTCCATATGTAATACACAAGCAAATACTATCTCAATAACACATGCCGCAACAGCAACCGTTGTGCCGTTTAATGCACATCCTAAAATCAAGGAAATCATCGGAATGGAAATTGCAGCAACTGTATATCCCTTTGATTGATACAACCATGAATAGGGAAATAAATGTGCTCCAAACACCATAGCGTATACCATAATCATCTTTTCCGGAACCGCACTAAACACCCACATAACGATTAATAAATAAATCATTTGATTTAAGGTGAAAATGAAGCCTAATTGTCCAAGTGGATTTTGTTTTGAAAAGATATCCACCTTTATAAGTTTACCAATGAGCCAAGCCAGCGGTAATAATGGGCATGAACAGCAAAATACCAATAAATTTTTCATATCCATATTGATATCTAAAATTGACACAAGTACTATCAGAATCCATATAATCACCGATGCCATGATAAATGGCAATCCTTTTTTCTGCTGAATTGCAATTTCTTTTCTTAATTCATCCACCATTTTCTCCTCCAGAAATTCAAATTTGTCTACACTGCCTTAATCTTATAATTTATCAATTCAATAAACGATATCACAGTCACTCCTATCATCGGAAGCTCATAGGGACTAAATAGGAAACCGATAGCCAAGCCAGATATATCTATTCTAACTTCTCCTTGAATACAAGAAGTTAGCGCCCCAAATATGCAGAACATCATAATGATCAACATTGAACACTCTGAAAATAGCGTCTGCCTTATGCTGAGGCAACACGGACATGATACGGTTATCCGTACCAAAGAGCAAGACTGCCGCAAGTGTGATACCTTCTTTGCCCGTTTCCGGATCCTCAAGTATAAGCCCACAGCTTCTGAGCATCTCCTCATCCGTCATGTCAACACACAGACGGCACTCAGTATTCACTCTCGCCATTCTCCTTGCTCGATACATAAAATCATGGCGAAGGCTTGAAACCAGTGATGACAGTGTGGGAGACTTGATCTATCTATACAAGCGGGAGGGTCATTTTGCTTTCGCTTCAGCATATCTATCTTTGCCCCACCAATTTGGCATGAGCTCCTTCAACGTGACAGTCTTCCGCTGTTCAAAGTCCTCCATAATCTCCATTTTTTCATTTTCTTCATTCAATTGATAAAAGAACTCTCTACACGCTCCACAAGGCATACCGCTTCCCGCGCCATAAGGTGCCTTGTCGCGGAATGCGATAAAGCGCTTCACCTTCGTCTGTCTGCTATTCACATACATATTAAGAGCAGCCACGCGTTCTGCGCACAAATTAAGAACCCCACTGCAGCTCTCAATGCAGAAACCCGTGAAAATTTCTCCGTTTTCAGCTTCTATTGCACATACAACATGATGTGCGTAAATGAATGGAGAAACTTCCTCCGGATGAAATTGTGGCTTCGCCTTTTCATACATTGTATCCCAAATATCCATATATTCCTTTTCTCCTAAAATATCTGAATTTATCGCATAGGCCTTCCTATTTGAATATACTATAGTTTCATCATGATCTTTCCTGCCGAAAACTATTATCCGAATTAGATATCTATCTCACAGCCACAACTACCCCAACATCTAACTCGGCAACTCAACATAGTGACATCTATTAAGGCAACTCAACTCTCACACTTTTTGACCTGATCTGCCCTTGGATAAGTTACCGAGAAGCGTTCGTCCTGCCTGATGCTGAATTTGCCCGATTGCCTGAAAACCGCAGTATTACTGGACTTTCGCGACTATTTCCTCTCGACACTTGACATCAATACGACAGTCTCACGTGTATCAAGACTACCCTTATGATAACCATGCATCAATAAAAGAGCCTTAACGTTCATTGCAGGAGAGAAACTGGCAAGGGGAATGTCGTATGATGATAAAAGTCTAAGGCACTACAAACTGGGATTTGGATTTTACTTAAAATTGTATTATTTTATTAGCGATATCTTCTACAAATCGCTTATCGTGTTCCACAAATATGAGTGTAGGCTTTGCTTCTTTTATAATTTCCTCAATCTGTATTCTTGATATTACATCTATATAATTCAGTGGTTCGTCCCAAACAAATATATGAGCTGGCTTTGAGAAACTTACAGCAATTAAAACTTTCTTTTTTTGTCCATCACTATAATTCTTCATATCCATTTCAAATAATTCTCTTGAAAAATCTAATTTTCTTAGAATTGTTTTACACAATGTTTCATCAACATCTTGCTTGTGAATATATTCATTTAGGCTACCTGTTAAATTAGATGTGTCTTGAGGAATATACGAGATTTTTAAATTACCTGCTAATTTTATCTCACCTGTATACTCGTGATTTATACCTAATAAAATTTTAATCAAGGTTGATTTTCCGCTACCATTACCCCCATATATAGCCACTATGTCGCCTTGCTTTATCTCGAAACTTACATTATTTAGGATCTGTCTCTCTCCATAGCATGATGATAAATTGCTAACCGATATTAGAGGATTTTTATGATGATGTAATGGATGCAATAATAGACTTTCCTTTGTTTCGATATCTTTTAGTAAACTCTGTTTTTCTTCTATTGCCTTGTTTTGTCTATTCTCCAAATTCTTAGATTTTTTCATCATCTTGGCTGATTGATGACCTATATGTCCTTTGTCTGGTTTTACACCTGATACTTTTACACCATTTTTAGTATTTTCAATTTTATCAGACCAAATTTGACTTTGTCTTGCAGACTCTTTTAATCGTTTAATATCTTTTCTTAATCTCTCATTTTGACTAATTTCAAATTGGTCTTTCATCACTTTGTTTTCATACCATGATGTAAAATTTCCCGATTGGACATCAATAGAATTCCTGTTAATAGAAATAACATGATTGATACAACCATCTAAAAAATCTCTATCATGAGATATAAGCAAAAATCCTTTTTTACTTTTCAGATATTCACTTACAATTTTTCTTCCGTCCATATCTAAATGGTTTGTTGGTTCATCAATAAGTAAAAAGCCATCTTCTCTTGTAAACAAAATAGCTAAAAGGATTTTTGTTTGTTCCCCTTTAGAAAGCGTTTCAAACTCTCTGTAAACAAGGTTCTCATCTACATTTAGCAAACTGAGTTCTCTAAATAACTTCCATTCTTCATCATCTGATATTAGTTCTTTATATAACTCAATTCCTAATTTTGAAGTATCGCTTATATTTGGTGGAAATTTAATAAATTCAACATCCTTGCTTATTTTACCTTGATAAGTTTCTTGATTTAAAAGTAACTTAAATAGAGTTGATTTACCGATTCCATTTCTTCCTATCAATCCCGTTTTCCAGTTTGTATCAAAGGAAAACGATACATTTTTAAATATGGGTTTTACATATCCATAATATGAGAAAGTGAGGTTTTCAATTTTAATTACTGACATAAAACGCCTCCCTAAATTATCATTTACCGCCCGGGTGCAAAGTGTGTGCACCTTTTAACGTTTAGTTTTTCATGTATTACTACGGTTATCACTGCTTTGCTTTTCAGTCATTTCAATTCTCGATTAGGTAATTTTCCAGTTCTCAAAGCGACAGTAACAAACTCAACCTCTTGCAAGCACTTCTCGCAAAGTTCATAACCTTCATTGAAGTTCACTCTTGACCTAAATGTGCTAGCAATGAATTCGCATGGTGAGGTGATCCTTTCAACTACACCGCACCGTTCGCACTCAGCATACACATTCCCATCCTTAATCGGAATAAACATTCCATGATCTTTCTCATTTCCCATGACGCTAACATCTTCGAAATCATCAAATTTTACATAGAGCATATACGGCTTCCTCCTTTATCGGTATGTCTATATACGCTCTAATTCCAACTTATATCAAGTTTTATTGCTTCTTTTTTGATCTATATGTCTGCTACTTCGCAATAGCTTTCCCATTAAGACAGTGCACCATGTAATGCGCAAATCCATCGTTTTTACAATTTACCTTCTTCTTATCTGAAACCTCGGTGACACCATTCTCACAATCTACTTCAAGGCTTGCATCCTTGGTGATTGTTCCTTCTAAAATACTCATGCCATTTAACGTATCAAGCGTACAAACATGAGTTACTTCTACGTTTGTTGCTGAAACCAACCCATTATAACATTTAAGAAAGACATCATCCGCCTTCAAATTAACAACTTCTACCTTGCCATTGTTCACTTCTACATAAAGCTTACCAATCTCAATATCCGTGATGAGCACTTGATTAGAATCAGATTCAACCTCACAAACTTCCACATCATGTGGCAAACTCACAACAATTTCAGGCATACCCTGAGTAAGCCACCTCACCCAATTCGAAGCTGAGACTTTTTTAGTTTGAATAAGCCTTATAACATTTTGCGCTTCCTCAACCCTCAATATATCTTGTTCACAGTTAACAAAGCTCACACCAAAGGTATCAGCACGTTTCACCGTTAAACGAACATCTTTCGTCTCTGCGATAAACTTCTTATTATCCATTCCTTAAGCACCTCCTCGTGCACATACTAATAATCAGGTTTCATTTTACCTTTTGAGCTATATTTTTCCACTTCACAGGGTGGGTGCAAAGTGGGTGCACTTTTTAACGTTAACATCCTGTGCACTCGACCCTAGAGCGTCGATATCTTACCTCATACAGAAAAACTGCGCTCTTAGAAGATTATGACAAGAAGAATGTGTTTGATATTGAAGAATATATAAAGAGAAAAGGCAAAGTTAAGCTTAATAGAAATACTGTAATTACAAGATTAAACGAGTAAACACTAGGTATGTCTTATCGACATGTTCGTATGCAGAAACATATCCATGAACCTTTTAACAATTATCTCTGCCTATCGTTAAAAGGTTTCAAGCAAATAAACTTAGAGTTCTCACACTCCTAGATATTTAATATATATTTGACACGGATTCCACTCATCCCATAAAGTTGGAAAACATTCCAATTCTTTATATCCCATCGCGATATAAAAATGATTTGTAATATCATATTCTTTGTAGTGTCCCATCTGAACAGTTTTTACCTGTGAGTATGTGTAACCCATCTTCCTTGCCATAGCTTCGTATGCTTTGTTAAGTACCGAGCCAACTCCCATTCTATGGAATTTCTTTTTTATACCCATCACAAAAATCTCTGCACAATCCTTGCTGGTTGCGTTTAACACAATAAACCCAACAAGTTTATCATTAATATAACAAGCAAGAAAAGGCTTTTCCTGTGAATCTTGAATATATTCTTCTGTACTTTCTGGCATTCCAAACCATTCTTGAAGATCATACAATACTTCTCTCGATACAGATTCCTTTTCTAGTTTATTCTCAATTTCTTTTACTTTTATATTCAATCCAGTCCTCCACAAACTCTAATTTATTCTTGTCATCAATACTAGAGCCTCCGCCGTCGAATCTTTCCAATCGAAGCTTCCTATTCGGTCGCTTCTCTTGGAGATTCTTGACATGAGACCTACCTCTGCTTCGCATCGATTAGCTTTGCTAATCGCGCGATAGCAGGGTTAGAGCTTCAACGTTGATTGACATTCCCCACTTCACCAGCTGGGTGCAAAGTGGGTGCACTTTTTAACGTTAACATCCTGTGCACTCGACCCTAAAGCGTCGACATGTTCCCTCATACAGCAAAATCACGCTCAAAAACCGCGAGAACCCAGCTTAAAGCCGCTTCGCATTAAACCTTTTAACGATAGCCCTCGCTAACCCCTGCTACACAAGGGCAAATTTGCACCCACCTATTAAGCCTTTGACATCAATACGACACTCTCGACGTGATGAGTGTTGGGATATATATCGAACGCGCGCAAAGACTGAACGCTGTAACCAAGCTCCCTAAACGTGCCAACATCGCGAGCAAGACTAGTAGGATCGCAAGCAACATACACAACGCTTCTTGCTCCAGACTTCGCAATCTGCTTACAAACTTGAGCTTTAGCACCAGCGCGCGGAGGATCTAACACAACAACATCTGGATGCGCAAATCGGCGCACAATCTTAGATGACTTACTCGCCTTAAACACCTGCGATTCAAGCGTTTGCGCAACATCGCCTTCAAGAGCTTCAACAACATCCCTGCTAAGACCTGCGCGCCCAATGTTTCGCCTTGCATTCTTTACAGCAATCGGCGCACCCTCAATGCTAAGCACTCGAGCTGGTTCTGCAGAACCAATTGAATCTGCAGCACCATTAGAATCCCCGCCAACATTAGCCAAAGTCGCAAGCGGAATCGTAAACAAACCTGACCCAGAATACAAATCCCACAAAACCGTATTCTTGCTACGCCCATCAAGCGCAGAACGAACTAATCCCAAAACGTAGTTCACCAAATGCTCTGGAGCTGCGCGGTGAATCTGCCAAAAACCGCGCGCGTCAACATCGTAGTCAAAAGTACGCATACGCGATGAATCGCCAGCAGCCGCAACGCGCACGCGCTCGCGCAATAAAGCCGATCCTGCAACCAACTCATCATTTACTATAAGCGCATAATTTTCGCCAATTGCACTAAGAAGCGCAGACTTATCATTAAAATCTAAACCATCAACTCGAGGCTCTGGAACAGCAAGACGAATTTGCGCATTTGGCGAGAAAGAACGATTCCACAAGTCCAAAGAATCCGCAACAGCCAAAACCGCGCGCGACGCAAGCGGCATAGTATCAATCGCAATGCGATCATGCGACTCGCGCTTACGCATAGACAATCGCCCTTCATCATCCGCAACCAACTCCATGCGCGTACGCCAATTAAATCCGTTAAGCTCCTCGTCCCCTGGAATGCGCTCAACACTAACATCGCTTTCCGCAATATCCATGTGCGCTAAACGTTGGAATTGATTGGCAATCACGGAAGCCTTCCAACGAATCTGACCAGGCAAAGAAACGTGAATTAAATCCGCTCCTCCAACTCCGCCGCCCTGAGACAGCGGACCCGCGAGCTTCCAGCGAGGCTCCACACGATCCGCACTAGGCTCCAAAACTTCTACAACTTCGCCAGTAAAAAAGTGCGCTTTTGCACGCATCGGCTCATCCATACGCACAACAACCAGCTCACCAGGGAGGGCAAATCGCACGAACACAACGCGTCCTTCGAGATGACCTACGCATCTGCCTTGATCCGCATATCGCTCGATTCGCATCGTCACTTGCATAGATTACCCCTTAGTTTTACGCTTTGTTAAGATGATTTTTTGTTAAGCCGATTTTACTTCGCTAGAATTTACTTCACTCTGCTCTACTTCTCGATTTTTATGATGAAGACGCATAAACGGCGTTGCAATAATCAAGTAAGAAACCCAAATTGCCAGCGCCCAAAACGGCAATCCCATAAGCAATCGAACAGTGCCAAGCCACACAACGTGATTCGTCAAATATAATGGCACTTGCAAAACCAGTCTCAGCGCAAAAACGCCAATCCACAATCCAGTAACATACATGTATGCACGCTTAAGTGGCCTGTAATCAAGCCATTCGTGAAGCCACGCGCCAAAATTTTCCGTAGGCATTTTGCGAATCGACTCAATCACAAGCCCAAGCGCTGGCACGCGAGCAATCAGCGAAATCGCAAGAAGCGCACCATACACAGCGTTTGTAATAAAGCCCATCATATAGTAGTCGCGCGCTTGATGACTCGTCCACACCCAAATAAGGCAGATTCCAACGGAAACAAGCCCACTAATTGCTCCCATAATTGACTGGCGCTGAATAAGGCGCACTACAACTTGCAAAACTGCAAGAACAGCCGACGCAATAACCGTTGTTTGCACATTTCGTGTTACAACAAAGCAAATAACAAACAGCAAGCCTGGCAGCATGGATTCGATTACTCCTCGAACTCCGCCAAGGGAGTCAATCACGGAAAACGCTTTTTCTTCGGATCCAATTGAAGCCAAAGAAGCTAATCCCGAGCGTTTTTTGCCGCGCACATTTTTTTCCAAGACAATATCCTTTGCTGCCTGACTTTACCGTCGAACTTTACTATATGACTTTTGCTAACGACTTTTGCTATTTGATTTTACTAACGAACTTCGGAGAACATTGGGCCGCGAGTTAGTGTAGTCTTTACTTCCACCTGCTGATCGGCACCAAGCGGACCCTTTGGACGGCCTGGAATTTCGCCAGAATTGCCATCGCCATCGCCATTGCCATCGCCAGAATCTCTAGGAACCGAAACGTCATGCATTGGAATCATATCTCTAGGAGCTAATGGTTCGTCCCCGCGATCTACAACAATGTCGCTAAACCACTTGTTAAGCAAAACGGTTTCACCGCTAGCCTTTTTTGCATCTGCAGAAGCGTTTCCAGCAGCAGCGTTTCCAGCAGAATCTGCAGCAGCTACACCAGAAAATACTCCGCGAAGCATCCAACGCGTACCGTCTACTCCAACAATTCGCGTATCCACAGTTTTATCTTCAACTTTAACTGGCAGTATAAGCTCTTTGCCAAAAACGCCATTCACTTCCCTGGCATTAGAATTTCCCTTAAGCAAATCCGCGCGAACTTCGCTCCAGATTCCTTCTGTTTTAGGAGCTGCAAACGCCTCAACTTCAACGCTAGAAGACTTATACGTAACAGTTACGCCAAGAACTTGCCCAGATTCACGCTGCTTTTTTACACGCAGCTCCATTCCCTGCAAGTACGGAATGCGAATAGCACCAAAATCAATATACGCACTTAAATCAGGAACTTTTTCGTCTGCAATATCCCACGGGCCTCTAAGGTTTCCTCGGCCTAAATAAGTATCTGCGTTATATCCACCTTCAACAAGCTCGTTTAAGGCTGAATTTTGGGATTGCAAATCCGCAAGATTTTCAGCATTTTTATCTGCATCTTTAGACTTGCGCTTTGACTTAAACCATCCCATGATTCCTCTTTTCTAATGGCCAACGCCACTTTTACTCAACTTCACCAGACTACCACAAGCAAAGCAAAATCACACATTGTATCTTATGCTTAGCGCAGCGTGATCAGACCAACGCGAATCGTAGCTTGGCGCGCGGTCAATCACAAATCCGCAAGCAGTTTCTGCAAGCTCTGGAGTTGCAAATTGGTAGTCTAAACGCCATCCAACATTGTTATCAAAAGCCTTGCCGCGCTGACTCCACCACGTGTATGGCCCTTGAATATTGCCAGCAAGCATTCGCATAACGTCTACAAACTCGTATTCGTTAATCCAGCGATCTATATACGCGCGCTCTTCTGGCAAAAATCCAGCACTTTTTTCATTCGCCTTAGCATTTTTAATGTCAAGAGGCGTGTGCGCAATATTAAAATCGCCACACAAAATCGCCTGATTTCCGCCACTTGCAGCAATATCTCTAAGCTCGCCCAATCGCGTAAGCATAGTATCTAGAAAGCGGAATTTTTGATGCATTTTCTGCGGATCGTCAACATTTCCAGCGTGAACATACACGCACGCAACCGTAATATCATACCCCAAAGGCGTATGAACATCGGTTTCTACCCAGCGCCCAGAATCCACGTCTTCGGTTAAACCAGGCAAACCATAACGCTGATTTATAACTGGCAAAGACGTTACAAGCGCCACTCCAGCACGACCTTTAACCTTGCAAATTTGGTTTGTAACGCAAAATGGCCCATTATTCTGCTGCGATTCGCCACTTTTAGATGCATATAAATCCTCAATTTTACTCATAATCGGATCAATCGCATCTTGCGGAGCACGAACCTCTTGCATACACCACACATCTGGCGTGTGATTTTGCACCCAATCAAGCATTCCCTTGCGTTCGGCGGCGCGAATCCCGTTTAAGTTTGAAGTTGTAATCGTAATCATAAAATTCACCCTAATCGAATATGCGTATTACAAAATGGCAGATATTAAATTGCAGATATTTTAAGCTTTGCACACCATTTTGCTGCAGATTTTCCACTACCTAGAAGCAACAGAAAGCATCCAATTTGCACGATTTTCCGCTTCTTCGTTAGAAACACAAACCATAAGCACGGTATCATCGCCAGCAACCGAACCTAAAATTCCCTTTAATGGCTGCCTATCAATAACACTCGCAACATATTGAGCAGCGCCCGAAGGAGTGTGAATCACAACAATATTATTAGCAAATCCAACTTCTGTAATAAGACCAGAAAGAGTTCTTGCAACTTGCTGATCAATCCTAACTGTGTCCATTGCGTGACGGTTGCCAGTGCCATCTCCCAAGACGTACGCAATTCTGCCATCTGTAAGACGAATTTTAACAGCATTTATCTCGTCTAAATCGCGACTTAGAGTTGCTTGAGTAACATCAAAACCATTACGAGCCAAAACAGAAGCAAGCTGTGATTGAGAAGTAATAACCTCGCTTAAAAGCGCCTGCTCAATCGCGTTTAATCGCGCAGCCTTAGTTGCAGGACGCTGTTTGCCAGCAGAGTCATTATCATCAAAATTCCCAAAATTCTTCTTTGCATGAACCATAGCTGACAAACCTTTCTAAAAAAACTATTCCAATCTAATATACATGTATATATGCATAACTTTCCGTATATTTACCAAGATTGACCAATATTTACTAATATTTATTGATCTTTATTAATATTTGCATATTGGATATAACGAATATACTGAATAAAAATCACAGTAAAATCACAATAAAATCACAGTAAAATCACAATAAAAAATGCGGCCAAACAACTAAAGAATAGTTATTCAGTCGCATTAATTAAAAGCTAATTCACGATTTTACACGCGCAAAGTTGCATGCAAATCTTTAGCAGCTTTTGTAATTGCTTCTCGAACAGCTTCCATTTCTTCTCCAGAAAGCGTACGGTCTGCAGCTCTAAACGTTACAGAATAAGCAAGAGAGCGCAAACCATCTGAAAGCTGCTCGCCTTCATAAACATCAAACAGTTCAATCGACTCAAGCAAATCGCCAGAAGCCTTAACAATAGCTTTCTCTAAATCGCCAGCAGTCAAAGAAGAAGGAGCAACAAACGCAAAGTCCTGCTTAACTGGAGGGAATGTAGAAACAGGCTTTGCTTGAACAGGCTTAACTTGCATTGCGTCAAACAATGCACTCAAATCAAGCTCGAATGCTGCAGAATGCTTTGGCAAATCCAAGTTCTCATTAACGCTAGGGTGAAGCTCGCCAACAATGCCAATTTCCACATCGTCGCCGCCATCAACAGCAACAAACACTTTGGCAGTACGTCCTGGATGCCAAGATGCTGGAGCATTGTTTGCACTAAGCTGACGAATCTTAAAATCAACGCCAATGCGCTTTCCTAAACGCTGAACAGCTTCTAGAGCATCGCTGTAATCAACGTCTCGATGCGTACCAAGCCAGCCAGTTTCTTCTGCTTTACCAGTAAAAAGCGCCGCAACATGCAAAGGCTGCTTAGGCAAACCCGCATCCAAAGCTGCAAGCTGAGCATCCGTAGGGCGAACCGAACCAGGCAAAGCAGGAATTGCAGGAGCATTAGGATCTGCAAAATACACGTGGCCAAGCTCATAAAGCGAAACATTGCTCAAGCCGCGGCGAATATTTCTGCGAACCGTTCCAGCCAAAGTGGTAAGAACATTCCTGCGAAGCCAAGGGCGATCGCCAGCCAAAGGATTTGCGATTTTTACACTGACTTTAGAAATCGAATCAACGTCCTGGCGGAAAGCTTTAAAATCTTCCTCACCAACAAACGGGTAGCTCAAAGATTCAACCAAGCCCATTTCTGCAAGCTCGTAAGCAATAGCTCTACGAGTTGCTTGCTCCTGCGTTAAACCAGTTTTGCCAGTAACAGGAACAGCTGGAACCTTAACAGGAATCTCATCGTAGCCAACCAAGCGCGCAATTTCTTCAACCAAATCACATGGATCATTCAAGTCTGGGCGCCAAGTTGGAGGCAAAACAGAGAAAGAACCATTTCCGCCGCCAGCAACAGAGCAACCAATATCCGTAAGAATATCGCTAATGCGGTTCAAATCAATGCTTAAACCAGAAACACGTTCTACTTCGCTAGCCTTAAACACAATAACGTTTCTATCAACCGTATTATTTACGTCTGTAGGCGTATTAGAAGGCTCTCCAGAACCAAACTCGCTAAGCATTGCAACAGCCATTTGCGCAGCTGCAGGCTGAAGCTGAGTATCTACTCCGCGCTCAAACCTACGAGAAGCCTCTGTTGGAAGCTTGTGCCTACGAGCTGTACGCGCAATAGAAACGGGATCAAAGTGCGCTGCCTCAACAAGAATATTCTTTGTTTCGCTAGTTACTTCTCCATACATTCCGCCCATTACACCAGCAAGGCCAAGAACTCGAGAACCGTGATTTCCCTTTGGAGAATCGCAAATAAGCAAGTCTTCAACGTTAAGCTCTCTATCTTTGCCATCTAAAGTTGTTAAATGCTCTCCAGCTTTAGCGCGGCGAACAACAATAGGACCTTCAATCTTGTCTAAATCATAAGCGTGAAGAGGCTGACCTAAGTCGAGCATTACATAATTTGTAACGTCTACTGCAAGAGATATTCCACGCATTCCAGCGCGAGTCAAACGCCTACGCATCCAATTAGGGCTTGCGGATTGTGGATTAAAGTTGCGCACTACACGCGCGTAGTATCGATCGCAGCCAACAACACCATGAATAGGGTTTGTATCTTCAATACTAACTTCAATATCTGTAGACGCGTTTTCAACAGAAACCTGGCTGACCTTATTGTTAAGTTCCACTACAGGATCCGTGTATGCAGCACCAGTTGAATGGTGATATTCGCGCGCAACACCCCTGTACGAGAACGCGTAACCGCGATCAGGAGTGATGTTAATCTCTAGCAAAGGCTTGTTTAAGTGAAGAAGCGACATTGCGTCATCTCCAGGCTTTAATGCCTCATATTCTGCTTTAGAGAATCCATATTCGCGTAGCAAAATAATGCCATCGTGACTATCTCCCAACCCAAGCTCGCGCTCGGAAGCGCACATTCCGTTAGAAATGTGGCCGTACGTTTTGCGAGGCTCAATCTTAAAATCGCCAGGCAAAACAGCTCCAGGAAGAGTTACAACAACCTTTTCTCCAGCAGCCATATTTGGAGCGCCACAAATAATTCCACGAGGAACCTTATTGCCATTTTCGTCTACCTCGTTATATTTATCTCCAACGTCAACATGGCACCAGTTAATAACCTTGCCATTTTTTTGTGGCTCTGGAGTAGCATCAACAACGTAACCTACAACAATAGGACCTGTAACTTGAGAATCATGAATCTCTTCTTCTTCCAAGCCAACGCGTACTAAATCTTTAGCAAGCTGAGTATAAGTCAAGTCTTCTGGCACTTCAACATGATCTTTAAGCCAGTCAATATCTACCATTGGCATGAGTTACTCTCCCATCACAAACTGTTCTGCGAAGCGCTTATCGCCTTCAACCAAATCGTGCATATCGTTAATATCGTGACGAAGCAACAAAGTGCGCTCCAAACCAACACCGAAAGCAAATCCCGTATAAACATCTGGATCTAAGCCTGCAGACTTAAGAACGTTCGGGTTAACCATTCCGCAACCGCCCCATTCAATCCAACCTGGGCCACCCTTTTTATCTGGGAACCAAAGATCCAACTCCGCACTAGGCTCCGTAAACGGGAAGTAGCTTGGGCGCAAACGGCTTTTTGCATCTGGACCAAACATTGCAACAGCAAGACGATCAAGCACACCCTTTAAATCTGCCATGCTCAAGTGCTTATCTACTGCCAGAGCTTCGCACTGATGGAAGACTGGCGTATGCGTGGCATCAAGCTCATCCGTGCGGAACACGCGGCCTGGGGATGCAATATACAGAGGAACGCCTCGCTCAATTAACGCGCGAACCTGATCGGAAGAAGTCTGCGTGCGCAAAACCATGTTGGATCCCACAAATCCTGCAGCATCCTTCGCCTGATTTCCTTGCACGTAGAAAGTGTCTTGCATTTGGCGAGCAGGATGATCTGGGCCAAAGTTCAATGCATCAAAGTCAAACCACTCTGTTTCCACTTCTGGACCTGCAGAAATCTGCCAACCCATAGACACAAAAAAGTCCTCAAAGTCTTCGATAATACGCGCAATCGGATGGCGAGCGCCAAGCGGCTTACGATTTATTGGCAAAGTCATATCAACTGTTTCTTTTTGAAGCATATTTGCTTCTTCAACAGCTTTAATACGCTCTTGCGCAGCCGCAAACTCTCTACCAAAATCAGCACGCAAAGCAGACATCACTTTGCCAGCTTCTTTCTTTTCTTCTACTGGAAGACTTCCAATAGCTTTGCTAGCAAGCGTCATTGCAGACTGGGCGCCAGCATACTTAGTTTTTGCCGCTTTTAAATCTTCCATTGTTTTAGCGGCTTGAACACAAGCAATGCCCTCTTTTACTACCTTTGTAATTGCCTTTGCATCGAACGGCTGACTCTTTGCCACAGCACCCTTCCTATCCGTGTATGCGTACTTTTGTAGAGCATTCAAAAACGTCTCAAATCCCCATTTTTCGCTCATGACTAGACATAGCCAAGCCCATTAGCATTACTGCTGCGCTGGTTGCTAAGTTCATTGATTCCGCTTTTCCGTAGATTGGTATTACCGATATTTCGTCTACTTTATTTAATACTTCTTGCGGCAATCCTCTGGCTTCATTTCCAAATAATATTGCGACATTAGAAGCGACATTAGAAGCGACATTAGAAGCATTATTAAACGAATCTAAAACACGCGCAAACGACTTTGGTTTTTTATTTTCCGTGCCGTAAATATCTGCAGCAATCACATTTATACTTGCGGTTTTTGCCCAATCAAACCACTCATTTTCACTCATTTTTACTACTGGCAAGTGGAATAATGATCCTGCAGTAGAGCGAACAAGCTTTGAGTTAAAACGACTTACGCAATCGTCAACAAAAACAACAGCATTGCAACCCGCCACGTCTGCAACGCGAATAATCGCGCCAGCGTTGCCCGGGTCTCTTACCTGCCAGCATGCTGCAATCAGTATGTCTTTGCCAGATTTACCAATCTTACTAAATTCTTCTTTAAATTCTTTGTCTAAAACCTTAGAATCACAAAGCGCAACAATCCCCTGGCAATCCGTGCTGATTTTATGCATAACTTCTGCAGTTGCAGGATGCACATAGCAATTATTTTTTAAGGATTCGTCAACGATTTTGCTGATTGTCTCTAGAGAACCATTATTGCTAACGCCATTACTAACGCCATCACTGCCGCCATTAACAGCATCTTGCAAAACATAAATATCTAAAATCGACTTACACGCGTACTTTACGGCTTCCCTAACGCTTTGCGGACCTTCGACTAAAAAGCGCCCATCCTCTCGCGATTTTGCGCGACTTATTGCACAAATTCGCTTAACGCGATCGGAATGCGGATTATCCATTAGTTCTTTTAACGGCATAATATCACTCTACTTTACATATATTTACAACACGCGTAAGCGTTGCAATACAAGCGTTGCAATACAAAACTACTCGTGATGCTCCGACGAACTTTGAGTAGTGTATCCTTCTGGCTCCAACTGGAATGTTGTGTGCGAAACAGAAACTGGAAAATGCTCGCGCAAACAATCCTGAAGCTGGCTCAAAATATCTGCACACTGATCCATCGTCAAATCGCGCTCAACAACAACATGGGCCATAAAAATAGGCATTCCTGTAGAAACCGTGCTTGCGTGCAAATCGTGAACAGCAAGAACATGCGGAACGTGCTCAAGATGTTCTCGAACTTTTTCTATATCCAAGCCTTCTGGAGTTTGCTCAAGCAAAACTTTTACAGCATTTTTAAGCAAGTGCAATGCACGCGGAATCATCAAAATCGCTATAATTCCGCCAGCCACAGCGTCAAAACCACTCCAATTGGTAGCTATCATAACAACTGCAGAAATAACTACCGCTACAGAACCTAAAGCATCGTTCATAACTTCCAAGAACGCTGCTCGCATATTCATATTGTCTTTAGATTGAGAAACCAAAATTATAAGCGAAGCAATATTTGCAAGAAGACCTAGAATACCAAAGAAAAGCAGCTGATTTACACTGTGAATCTCATTATGACTTGCGCCAAAAAGACGCATTCCAGATTCCACAATCGCATAAACACCTACAAAAAGAAGCACAAGAGCACCAGCCGCAGCCGTAATTACCTCTAGCCTTGCCCAGCCCCAAGTTCGCTTTGAATTAGGCTTCTTGCGCATTAAAATCGCAGTAACCGTAGACGCAGCTAAAACGGAAATATCTGTTAGCATATGTCCTGCATCAATTAGCAAAGAGATTGAATTGGTTAAAACAGAGCCGATTACTTCTGCCAAAAACACAATTGACGTTAGCGTTAATGTTAGAGAAAGCTTATGCTGATGCGCGTGGCTCGCACTAATTGCGTCTTTAACAGATGCAGCATTAGCGCTCGAATTTTCTAAATGATTATGCACAAAAATCTCCTATTTTGCTATACATTGTAATTCACCAAGATGATGAGAAGTTGATTCGGCAATCAAATCATCTTTAAAATCGCCATTATCAGCAGCATTAATTATCTTCATTGAGGCATCAACCACATCTGGCTGCAAAGCATTAACCCAATGAATACGCGAATCTCTTCCAAACCAACCCATTTGTTTTCTAGCAAGACGTTTAGTTTTCTGAGCAATATCAGCAAAAGCATCATCTTCGCTGCATAAGCCATCTAAATAGTCCATTATTTGTGGATATCCCAAAGCCCTGCTAGCAGTAACGCCTAGCTTTGAGCGAATCGCCTTAACTTCGTCTACAAAACCCTGCTCGCGCATCATTTTTGTACGAAGCTCCACTCGTGCATCCAAATCTTCTCTGTTTAAGTCCAAACCGATTTGCACACAATCAATCAAATACTTGTATTTTGGCAAAGTTGCAGAATACGGCTT
This sequence comes from Gardnerella rara, assembly GCF_055452355.1. NCBI lineage: Bacteria > Bacillati > Actinomycetota > Actinomycetes > Bifidobacteriales > Bifidobacteriaceae > Gardnerella > Gardnerella rara. The sequence goes on along the minus strand of NZ_JBVBJP010000006.1, from coordinate 41,128 downwards.
ACCTGTTAGCTCAATAACTTCTAGCGCGCGAATTGTTCGGCGCGAATTTCTTGGATCCATATTTTTAGCAGCCACTGGATCTAGCCTTTGTAATTCTTCAAAAAGCGCCATTGCTCCTTGCGATTTTTCGCGCTCTTCCAAAGCTTTGCGAACATCAGGATTTGTGCCAGGAAAAGTTATATCGTCTACGGCAGCGCGAGCATATAAACCAGATCCTCCAACAAGAATCGGGCGAATACCTTTTTCTTGCAAATCGCGTATGCATTGGCGCGCAAGCGTTTGAAACTTTGCAACGCTCATAGAATCTTCTGGATCAATAATATCTAGCAAATGATGCTTAACCGCACTCTGCTCTTCTTCAGTTGCTTTTGCTGTACCAATATCCATATAACGGTACATTTGATATGCATCTGCGTTAATAATTTCCGCTTTTACACCACGTTCAGCAAATTTCTTTGCAATTGCAATTCCAAGACTAGTTTTGCCAGATGCTGTTGGCCCTACAATCGAAATTACTTTCGGCGGTTTGCACACAATGCGCTCCTATATGGCAAATTTAAGCTAATAAAATTTAAGCTAATAAAAATAGACTTACTTCTTTTTAGCTTTTTTAGACTTTTCCGCAAGCAATCTAAGAGTGTCTGCAGCAGCTTCTTCTGGAGCATGAGTATGGTGTTCCTCGTCTCCAGGCAAAGGATTAGCATATCCAAGATTCACATTAAGCAAACGTTCTGCTTGAGTCTCGTCAATCTTTTCCGATAATGCGATTTCCGATATAAGAATGCTGCGAGCGCGAGCAAGCATACGCTTTTCTCCAGCAGAAAGCCCATGTTCGTCAACATCTCGCTGCGACAAATCGCGAACAACTTCTGCAATCTTATTAACATCGCCCGTGGCAATTTTTTCTACATTAAGCTTGTATCTTCTAGACCAATTCATCTCTTTTTCGATGATTGGAGTGCGTAGAATCTCAAAAACTTTAGCAACTTCTTTGGCGCCAACAATGTCTCGAACGCCAACCTTTTTAACATTATCTACTGGAACGTTAATCTCTAAACCATCTGAAGACAATACAACTAAGCGCAAATACTGCCTAGTAACACCTTTAACAGTACGTTCACTAATTTCCTCGACTCTAGCCGCACCATGACGAGGATAGACGACCATATCGCCGACTTGATAACCCACAGAACCCTCCGTATGCACAGAAAAACTCATTTCAGTTTCCCATAAGGCAAAGACTTGAGCGCTATTAAATTATTTTTTTGACTTATTAGTAAAACTTTGCTCAAAACACACAAGACATACGCAAATAATGTTGTATGATAGACAACATGAGTACAGTATCTAACATCAATGAAGATGCAATCGCAGTTGCCGTTCGTCAAGACGTGCTTGCTGCGGTGAGCAACGCAGAATACTACAATCCACACGAGGTCCTTGGTGGACATCTCGGAACTGGCAAAGGCGCTGGTACTGCCACGGTTCGCGTTTTGCGACCAATGGCCAAGAAGGTAACAATTCTCACTAAGAGCGGCGAATACGAAGCTCAACACGAATACAACGGCATTTTTGTTGCCACTATTCCTGCAACTAAGCACGCTAAAAGCAAGGAATGGTCTGTTCCTAGCTACCGAATTCGTACCGTAGAAGTAGATGGCACCGAGTCTGTAGACGATGACCCATATCGTTACCTGCCGCAAATTGGCGACATGGACATGTATTTGTTCGGTGAAGGCAGACACGAAAGACTTTGGGAAGCGTTAGGCGCTCATATTAAAAGCATTACTGATTCTTGGGGTCTTGTAAGCCCAGAAACAGGCAAAATGGTTAAAAAAGTTACTGGAACATCCTTTACCGTGTGGGCTCCAAACGCTCGCGCTGTAAGAGTTGTTGGCAACTTTAACTATTGGAATGGCCGCCGCCACGCAATGCGATCCCTTGGCTCTAGCGGAATTTGGGAGCTTTTCATTCCAGGAGTAGGCGCAGGTGAGGTTTACAAGTTTGAGATTATGACTCAAGCTGGAAACTGGATTATGAAGGCGGATCCAATGGAGCGCTCTCACGAAGTCCCACCTAACACAGGCTCTGTTGTTGTTGACTCCGACTTTAAGTGGCACGATAGTGAATGGCTTGAGCAGCGCGCAAAGACTAATGCACATGATGGCCCTGTTAGCATCTACGAAGTTCAGGCAAATAGCTGGAATCGTGATTACGAGAATTATCGCGAGCTTGCAGACCACCTTGTTGATTACGTTCAGCAAGAAGGCTTTACCCACGTTGAGTTTATGCCTCTTACTCAATACCCATTCTCGGGATCTTGGGGATATCAGGTTACTGGTTATTATGCTGTTGATTCCAGGCTTGGAAGCCCAGATGACTTTAAGTACTTGGTAAACAAGCTACACAAGGCTGGCATTGGTGTGATTATGGATTGGGTTCCAGCACACTTCCCTAAGGATGACTTTGCTTTGGGTAGATTTGACGGCACTGCACTTTACGAAGATCCAGATCCACTTCGCGGTGAGCACCCAGATTGGGGAACCTACATATTTAACTTTGGCAGACACGAGGTTCGTAACTTCTTGGTTGCTAACGCGTGCTTCTGGCTTAGCGAATATCACGTTGACGCTTTACGAGTAGATGCTGTTTCTTCTATGCTCTACTTGGATTACAGCCGTGAAGCTGGTCAATGGCGTCCAAACATGTATGGCGGGCGTGAAAACCTTGAGGCTATTGACTTTATTAAGGAAGCAAACGCTACTGCATACAAGAATAATCCTGGAATTATGATGATTGCAGAAGAGTCCACTGCATACCAAGGCGTTACTGCTCCTACAGACATGGGCGGCTTGGGCTTTGGCTTAAAGTGGAACATGGGCTGGATGCACGATACGTTGCAATACCTTAAAGAAGAGCCAATTAATCGCCGTTGGCATCACAACGAAATCACATTCTCTATGGTTTACGCGTATTCCGAGCATTACGTGTTGCCTCTAAGCCACGACGAAGTTGTGTACGGCAAGGGTTCTCTTCTTGGAAAGATGCCTGGAGACGAGTGGCAACAATTTGCTGGTCTTCGAGCACTCTTGGCATATCAGTGGTCTCACCCAGGAAAGAATCTTCTGTTTATGGGCGGAGAAATCGGCCAGTCTTGCGAATGGAACTTCAACAATTCACTTAATTGGCACGAGCTTCAATGGCCATTCCATCAAGGTGTACAAAAGCTGGTTGCAGATCTTAACGCTTTGTATAAGAGCTCTCGAGCATTCTGGAGCCAAGACTTTACGCCAGATGGATTCCAGTGGCTTACTAGCGACGATTCCGACCACAACACCTTAAGCTACATGAGAATTGGCGATAATGGCGAAGAAATCGTTGTTGTTGTTAACTTCTCGGGTCAAGCTTGGCAAGACTACCAGGTGGCATTGCCTAAGGGCGGAAAGTGGCAAGAGATTCTTACTACCGACGACGCTAAGTATTGCGGCTCCGATATTCACAACGGCACATTTACTGCAGCCGCCGAAGAATATCATTCCAGGCCGTATTCTGCAAGGATTACTGTTCCAGCACTTGGAGCCGTATTCCTTAAGCCAGTAGATTAAGGTAATAATTAAATAGTTAAAGCTAAAAGAAATCTAAACTAGGTTAAAATGTTGGACACTCCATCAGAAACAAGTGCTCCTCGAACAATTCTTGTTGTAGAAGATGAGCCAGATTTAGCTACCGCTATAGCACAACGCATTGTTGCTAGAGGATGGAAAGCTAGAGTTGTTTCTGACGGAGTGTCTGCCGTTAAAGCAGCATTAAGCTTAAAACCAGACCTTATAATCATGGATATTATGCTGCCGCTTATGGATGGCATAGAAGCCACTCGAAGAATAGTATCTAAATGCCCTATTCCTGTTCTTATGCTTACAGCAAGAGACGCAGAAGCAGATAAATTAGCTGGATTAAGCGCAGGAGCAGACGACTACGTTACAAAGCCATTCTCCCCTAGAGAGCTTATTGCAAGATGTGCTGCACTTTTGCGCAGAGTAGAACGCGCAACTTTAATAGCCAAACGAGAACAGTACAGTAATTTGTTTAAGTTTGGAAACCTTGTTATTGACCCAAAGCAAAGACTTGTTACGATTGGCGAAAAGGCGATTCATTTTACGCCTACCGAATTTTCTTTACTTACAACTTTTGCAAATCACCCTCACGAAGTGTTAAAAAGAGAGACACTTTTAGAAAAAGTTTGGGATTGGCCAGACGCTTCGGGAACAAGAACAGTTGATTCTCACGTTAAATCTTTAAGGCGCAAGATTGGATCTTCTTGGATTCGCACAATACATGGAGTGGGTTACGCTTTTGAACCGCCTAAAGAAGATTATGAGCAATAGATTATGAGCAATAATTTGATTGGCAAAGATAGTAAAAATAAACAGAATAATCACGATTCACTACTTCACACTAAAAGCGCCATTGGATTTTTTACATCATTAAAAGGCGAATTATCTGCGATTATTGTTTTTGCAACCGCTATAGCGTTTGTTATGGCGTGGTTTTTACTAAAAGTTGGATTAAGCGGTTGGATTGCAATGCCGCTAACTCTTGCGGTTGCATTGGGAATAACATACGCATTTTCTAGAGGATTAACTTCGCCACTTAGACAAATGCGTGATGCTGCCGAAGCAATGGCAGATGGCGACTATTCCGTACGTGTTCAAATTGAAAACAGAAAAGACGAGGTTGGAAAACTCACTCTTGCCTTTAACGAAATGGCAGAAGAACTTGAGCATGCAGACAACATGCGCCGAGATCTTATAGCAAACGTTAGTCACGAGCTTAGAACGCCTGTTAGCGCTTTGCAAGCAATGGTGGAAAACCTTGCAGACGGCGTTGTGGACCCAACTCCATCCAACATGGAAGCGATTGTAAACCAAACGCATAAATTGGCGGATTTAATCACTTTTCTTCTTGACTTATCTAGAGTAGAAGCAGGCGCAGAAAGCCTTGTTATTACCAGCTTTGACTTTAAAGACTTTATTAACAACATTGTAGAAACAGTAAAAATCGCAGATGCAGGCCACAATCACAGCATAAGTCTTAATATTGAAAACAACATTATGCTTGTTGGAGACAAAAATCGTCTTTCTCAATTGTTTACAAATGTAATATCTAATGCAATCAAACATTCTGCAGACAACACTAAGATTCTTATAAGCGCTAAGTCAAATTACGAAAAAAATATTTTAGTTTGCAATGTTATTAATTTTGGAACACAAATACCTAAAGAAAATCGTGCAGATATTTTCCGCAGATTTGTTAAAGGCAGCCAAGGAATAGGCACTGAATCTGGCGGAACTGGGTTAGGACTTTCGATTGCAAGATGGGCCGCGCTGCTTCATCACGGAAACGTTAGAGTTGTAGACGATAAACGCGGAGTTAATTTTGAAATAACATTGCCATTAACATACAGCAAATAGCACGTAATCGCAGAGCGGATTAGCGTAAAACGCGGCTCAAAACGTTAAAAATCTAAGAGTATAAAACGCTTTCTTTAGACCACACTCCAGCCAGCGCAAAACATGCAAAAACAGCAACGCCGCTTTTATTTAACTCTTTAACACAATTTTTTAACGTAGACCCCGTAGTAATAATGTCATCTATAATAATCACTTTGCATCCACTTTTAATGCCCTTTACATTTACCGATAAGCCTTTAGATGTGCGCAAAGATCTGGCTCTACTCCCCCTTGCTTGAACAGATTTAACCTTTATGCTGGTCATTTTAATTGCTTTAACAAAAGTGGCATCAATGCCATGCTCTTTAAGACTTTTAACAACATTTTTAGCAATTGAATCCATTTGACTTCTGCCACGCCTTCTTTTGGAGACAAAAGACGAAGGAACGGGAATAATGGCCACTTTGCCAGAGCTTCCAATAACACTAATAATCAAGCGAAAAAGCAAGCTAGAAAAGGGCTTATCTAAAAGCTGATTTCCGTGGTCTTTCCATTGCAAAATGCATCTTCTTACCGACCACCCGTATGTTGCGCAAGAATAAATATTTTTGCAAAACACTCCGCTAAACGGATCCATATGCCACTCGCTAAACTTTGCTTTACATTCGCTACACAACACGCAATCCGCCATTGAGCAGCCAGCGCAGCAAATTGGAAAAGCAAAATTAAGAATAGTTTTAAACACGTCTAGCCAAGAAACGTTGAAAATAAGCCGATTTTGCTTATTGGCACTAAGATTTTTGTAAAGCATAAAAAGACAATAGCAATGCTAAAAATAAATGACAATAAAATTAGAGCAATGTGGTTAAAGGCTTTTTACTTAAGACTTTACTTAAGACTTTCCAACAGCCTAGAGCACAATTCAAAGGTATTACTAGGATTTTTTACGCAGACTGCAAGCGCACCTGTTAAAGAAGTTGGGTAATCGTTTCCGCCCTTGTACATGCGGTCTCCAACAAAAGCAACCGAGTCTAGGCAAATGCCGCAAATCTTGCAAAGAGACTTAAGAGCATAGGCCTTATTATTGCCCTTGCAAACAACATCAACGCTTGTTTCGCCGCCAGCCCGCACAGAAAAATCAGGTAAATCTTTAGAAATCTGTTCAGCCAACTCTTCCTTTAGCTTGCCACTAGGATCCCAACTCTTTTTACACTCAATTGGCGCAAGCTGACCTAGTGCAGAAAAAGTGATTTGAGTACCACGATTTTCTATTTGACTGCCCCAAAGATCTTTATCTCCATTGCTTTTTAGCAATCCCATTTTTTTAGCACAATCGCTAATAACCTGAATAATGCGATTTGCGTCTTGGCTAGAAATAGTATGCGAATACAAGCATTTTAATTCGCCGTCAACAATGCGATAATAGCTTGTTCCGTTAGTTGGCATAATGTGAAAATTATCTAAATTCGTAGCAGCAGGCAAAACGCTTAAAACTTGGCTTTTGACTAATCGCAAGTCTCCGCCCGTAATTAAAGCAACAGGAATTTTATTGATTAAATCTCCAAAAACCTTGCACATTGGGCTAGTCATAGGTTTTTTAGAACATGCAAGAGTGTTGTCTAAGTCAAAACCAATAAGCGAACACAAAGCAAGGCGCTCGCAAAGACCCTGCTCATTGTACTCATGAATATTTGGCTCCAACACTTTCCTCCTGTACAAACCATGCAATTCAAGTATTCCATATTATTAACATATTTACTACACCGTTTTGCGCACGCGCATTAAACAAATGCCCTAGCATACAAATAAAGTTAAGTGTATGACGTGCTTAATATGGGAACAAAAAAGATACAGAAACCGCCACGGACGCGGCATGCGAGCGCCAATGTTTGGCACACGCCTTCCTAGATACAGGACGGCTAGTGGAATGTTTGACTCAATGGTGGCGGGTCAAATTAGAAGGCTTAATAGCGCTTGGTCCAATCTTATAAAAGATGTTCAATTTGCTGTAGAAGACGTTCCTCCAAGCCAGCCAGTGCTTTGGGAAAATAACAAAAGAATAATGTCTCAAGCTTTTCCTTCTTCTAAGGGAATGCCAAAAAGAATAGTTTTATACAGACTTCCGCTATGCACGCACGTTACTAGCAGAGCCGAGCTTCAATACGCGATTAGAGATGAAATAGTTCAACGTTTAGCAGAACTGTATGGCAGAAGACCAGAAGAAATCGACCCAGATTGGGGATTATAAATAACAGCCTAAAAGCCCTAAGTCTACTTTACAATCGAAGGATTTGAGCGGACTTTAACGCTTATGCTGTTAGGGTCAAGCGATTTAGAAGAAATCCACGCCACTCCTGCAAAACCAGCGTCATTTACTGCTTTTGACTGAACTCTAGACGCAAACGAAACGCCAGACTTAGATTTAATAGTAAACATAACCGCTTTAGGATCAACATCTTTTGCTAAAACTGTTGCAACAGAATATGGCTTAACACTAATAGACTTAGAAGCGACTTTTAAGCCAGAAGAATCGTAAGCATTAAGCGTTACATTGGCATTGCTAACCAGTCCATTTGCAATATAAAGCGATGTTTCGTCTGCAGAAAATGCAGACACAAGCGCACTATTTGTAATAGAGTGAACAGCATTAACAAAAGCAACATCACTCTGGCCATCTTTACCATTTCTTTCAACCGAAGCCATAGCAAAAATAGGAACGTTGCTCTGCGCAAAAATGGCGCCAACACCCTTAGGAACTTCTGCTAAATCAACAACCTGAACCTGTCTTGCATTAAAATCAACTTCTTTAATGCTCTTTTTTCCAGACTCATCTAGCCAATACAAGTTGGCTTTTCCGCTTTTAGTAGACCAAATATAAGCTTTGGCTTGATCGCCCTCACTAATGCCTGGCAAAACAGGCTCTAAAGATGCGGATTCTTCTGGCGAAATAATATCCACGCCTTTAGAAACAAGACCAGATGAACGAATAAACTTAACGAACGACGAAACTGGAGCCTGTTCGCTTAAAACTTGAATGTAAAGACCATCGGACTTTGCAGCAGCTGCGGAAATGTTAAAATATGCGTCGCTGTGCGCTGGAACAGTAAAGGTGCTTCCTGTAGAAAGATTTAGCCCAGCGCCAGACTTATTAGTTGACCATGCTTTAACGCTTACAACCGTAGGCTTAGACGAAAGATTAACAGAATTTAATCTTACAGAGATTCCTTCGGATATTTTTGGAATAATAAAGCTTTGACGCATTGAAGGAGACACACAAGAAGTGGCAGATACGCCCTTTAAATCTCCGCTAGTGGCCCAAGAAGCAGCTGAAGCTGCGGAACCAGTGCCAGACTGCGCGTTTAAAAGACTACTTTCCAAAACTTTAGCATCTTTGTCTACATCGCTTTGCGCGAAATAAGCCCCATCGCTATTTTCGCTAGAATCATAAGTAGAAGGATTATTAAAAGATTTGTTGACTAAATCTTTAGAATCTCCAGCATATTTTACGCCGTTAAAAGTGGACTTATAAACGCTACCAAAAGACGCATATCTGGCTATTGACTTTAAATCACCTTCGGATTCTTGAAACTCGCTATCTCCATAATTTGCTGAATCTGGTAAAGCTATTCTGCTAGGGCAAACTGTTTGCAAGTTTGTAGAGCTAACGCGCTTTTCTACGCTTCCAACAGGAGAAATAGGGTCATCTGTTAGCTGCTTTAGCGGGCATACGAAAGAGGCAACAATTGCACAAGAAACAAGTATTGCCGCACTCAAAATAGATAAAGACCACAGTTTGAATCTTCTAAAACGAACAGAAGCGCTAATTGACGCAGCATCTTGTGCATGACGATGACTATTTTTAGAATTCGTATTTGACTTCATTAATCTACCTGCCATTTATCCGTCTAATCAATCATAGCTTCTAACTACTAATCCTACTAATCCTAATCATCCACGTTCTATTACGTTATTGCTGTTAAAACGAGGCAAAGCAACAAGGCAATACAATAGCAGCACTAATACAAAAATAACAATCCACGGCAGCCTCCAAGAAAGTGGGCGCGAATGGCTATAAATCGACGTTTTAGAAGCAGATGAATCTGGTAGAGAATCGAATCTACAGTAGGTTCCATGATTAGATGAAACAACGAGTTGTGTGCCTGCAGAAGCGTTAACATTGGCAATCAGCTTTTCGGTTGCATCTTTATTTGCAGAGCCTTCTGTGTAAATCATTGAATTGGTAGCGGCTAAATTATCTTTAGCTTTAGAATCATTAACAATGTAAATTCCACCAATACCAAGCTGCTTTAAGGTTTCAATCGACTCATCGCTTGCATGAGAAAGAAGCTTAGAAGCTGCATAATAAAGCGTATTTGTACTAGGAGAATACCCGTATAAAACATCTCTAACTTGCAAAGATGGAGATAAATCAACCAAATCACCGCGAGACGTACGCATAATCGAGACATTAAGTTCGCGACTATTTACAGCCTTAATGGCAAGAACTCGATTAGCTTCGTTTTTATTTAAGTAATCCGAAACAACCATTGGCAGGCCATTATCGCTTGCGTAAACAGAGGTTACTGGCCCGCTAATAATTGCAAATAATCCAAGCAAAGCAGCAACAGCAAAAATGCCAAAAGCTAAAATTCCTCTTGCAAGATGAATGAGCTTTTTCATCATTATCTTAGCAGAACGCCTCATAGCCGCACGCTTAGAAGCACGCGTAGTGTAATCGTCTGGATTATTATCTTGATTAATGGAATTAGACCTTCTTAAAGGCTCAAACCTACGAACGGCTTTTCCTGCCACCATGCACATGCAAGTAAGAACGCCAAGCGCGCTCAAGCATACGCCTGGAAGAACGCTTGCAGCAATAGGACCGTCAAAATCCGAAGCAATAACAACACGGCAAGCAGCCAAAGAAAGCGCCATTCCGCTAACAATTACAACCCACATCATTCTTGAAGCTCTTAAAGCAAACGGAAGAGCAAGAGCACACAAAGCCATTAATACAGCTAAGGCTGCGAACACAATCATGATTATTCCGCGAAGTTGCAAAATAAACATTGACCCCGAAGAAAAATGATTCAAATCAATGTTAAATGCTCTAAGCAAAACGTCTATATAGCTACTAACTCTAGGAGCGCCATTTATTTTTTGAGAAGGCAAAGCCATGCTGGCAAAAATTTGGCGCCACATTCCAGCTTCAAAATAGCGCACAACGCTACCCAATGTTGGTAAAAGAACCAAAATAGATGGAATAGGCATTAGCGCAAGCATAAAGCGATGCGAACGCACCATAATAATTGCTGCAACAAAAATAACAAACATTGGCAGCAAAAGCTGAGGACTTGCAGCAAGCGGAACCATAAAGCACAAAGATGCGCAAGCCGCACTTTGAACTGATGCAACTGGAACAACAGGATCTTCTGTAACATACATTCCCACGGCATGGAAAGCAAAGGCAAACGCGGCTGGCAAAAATACCATTGTTAAAATCATTGGCAGATCGCCTCTAGCAAAAACGCCAAATGCCATTGCAATCATTGTCCAGCAAAGGCCTGAGCATACTCGCACAATGTCTGATCTAGTAAACACGCCTGCAAGCGCCCAAAAACTCAACAGCATGGCTGGAGCTGCAAGGAAGAATATGGCGTTTATTGCGGCTACAGTATTTCCACCAAACACAATGGAAGCTAGCATCCAAATCATAAGAAGCGGAGACGGTGGGAGTGCAGACGCAAAACCATCGTCTGGAATATATGCTCCAATCGCAGATTTAAAAAGACTTGGAAAATCGGCGCCAGTAGAAAGAAGCTGACTTGAATAAAGCGAAGACCCAGAAAGAATCTTATTAATCGGCGCTCCGTAAAGAAGCATGACGGTTACAAAAACAAGTAGCGAAGCGCAAATCGCAGCACTCCATCTAAGCAAAACTCTTCTATGCAAGTGCTTTCTTGCAAGCGGACTTAAAATAACACCCTTTTTTTGAGTTTTAAAAGCAACAGTCTTGTCTTTCCAACGCGTAATCTGGCTGCGACTTGCTATAAGAGAAGTGAGTCGTTTTAACGAAACTTTTGAAACTCTAGACACTCGTCTTCTTGCAAAAATAGCGCGAGGCAGCTGAGTTAACGCAATCCAAGGAAGCATAAGACGCATAAACGCAACATACGGCTGCTTAGCAAACAAAGACTGAAGCGCGCGAATTAAAGACATTGGAACACTTAAAAGCCAGATAAGCGGCCACATAATAACGCTAACATCTGTATACAGGTATCTTTGCTTTGCCATAATCGAATAAGCAAGACCGTAGCAAACTGTAGTTTTTTCGGCATCACGCTCTTCGCCACTCCTAGTGCGAAGCCCATCAAAACGCGCTCTTCTATGCGCGATTATGGCTTTTGGAACAACAACAACTCGCCCACCGCTTAAAATAACTCGCCTACAAAAATCGTTAGATTCTTCAAAAGTGGTAAGCCAAGGCTGTGTTCCACGCATTGTTTGCCAAGTGCTAAGCGAAACTAAAGCACCTGCAAGAGAAACAGAATAAACGTCTCCCCTAAAATCGTACTGCTCCTGATCTGGCTCACCTTCTACGCTAAGCGAATGCACTTTATGCTTCCATGCATACATGCCAACGTTATGAAGAATCTTGCCTTGCCAATCAACCTGCTTTGCTCCAAGAACACAAGCTGTTGGAGTGTTTCGCCAAGTCTCCCTTAGAGCTTCAAGACATTTGCTGTTGGCAGGTTTTGAATCATCATGTAAAAGCCACAACGACTTAACACCCTGCAACGGTAGCAATTTTTTTAAAGACTTTTCTACAGCGTCTCCAAATGATTTTGCAGACTTAATAGGAAGAATAACAACTTTTATTTGTTTATATTCTTTATAGGATTCAGCGTTATTGCCACTGTACGCATTGCCATACGCATTACTAAAAGTTTGATTTGCGTTGGAAAAATCTGCATTAGAAATTAATCCAGTTAATTGAGTTGGTTCGATTTGAACGCTAAAAGTCTTTACTAACTCTTTTTTAACGCGACTAGCGCAATCAGCTATAACAATAGTTCCAGGAAGCACACTTTGATTTATAACCGCATGCAAAGTTTCTTCATAAAACCGCGTATCTTGCTCAACGCTCATTATTGAAGCAATAGAATAATCAACCTCACGAGGCTGTGTTCTACTTAAAGTAGAGAAGACTTGTAAAGCATCGTTTTCAAAGGTGCTAGTTTCAGCGGTTATTGAATCCATACACAATAGTTTACGCAAGGGGTGTGTATTATGCATGTTTAAAAATCTCAATAGAATGCATTATAATGGTGGTTTATATGTGTATTTACGAAAGAAGGAAGCATGGCAGCCTCTCGGTATAATCAAGACCGTCGGTACCAAACTAACTATTGGGACTCTTCCGCACCGCACCATACTCTCAATAGTCAGATGCTAAATACCTCTCGTAAAATCATTTGCATGGCAATTGTTGCCGTTCTAGTCTTTTTAACTACAATAATCGCAGCCATATGGCTTGATTTTTCTTCAACAATCAGCTCACGCGTTATAACCACTATTGCAAAAGATAGCAAACAAGCTAAAACAATAGACCCTAATGCTGGCAAAACCATTAACATTCTTGTTCTTGGCCAAGATACTCGAGAAGGTAAAAACCGATCTTTCCAAGGTGGCGGCGAAGACGAAAACCATCAGTCAGATACTGCAATGGTTGTTCAAATCAGCGCAGATAGGTCTTATATAAATATTGTTTCAATTCCTAGAGATTCAATGGTTAAGGCTGCAGCATGCGATACTTCTAATGGCAGAATTCCTGCTAGACGTAAAGTTATGTTTAACTCGATTTTTGCTCTTGGCTATGCTAAAGGCGGAGATTTAGCTAGCGCAGCATCTTGCACGCTTGCAACAGTAAACGAGATTACTGGATTAAACATAACTGATTTTATTGTTGCAGATTTTAGTGGCTTAAGCGACATGATTAACGCGATTGGCGGAGTAACCCTGTGTATTCCTGTTAACACTAGGGATTACTACACTGGCGTTAATCTAAAGCGCGGACTTCAGCACCTAGACGGTGTTCAAGCAACGCAATACGCAAGAATGAGGCACGATAGCGCAAGCGACGGAAGCGATATTATGCGAACAACTCGCCAGCAGTATCTTCTTAAGCAGCTTATTCATCAAGCGCTATCTAAGAACTTACTAACGCAGTCAGCTCAGCTGTATCAGCTTGCAAAGTCAGCTCTAAAATCGCTTAATATGAGTCAAGGTCTTGCAAACCCTACAACATTAGTTGCTTTGGCTGCAAGTCTTCATAATCTAAAGCCTTCGCACATTTACGCTCAAACAATACCGGTTACAACCGATCCTTACGATGCAAATCGTGTTATTTTAGACGATAGCGCTCAAGATGTTTGGGATTTAATGCAAGAAGATAAGCCATTAACTAAAAATCTAGGCGAAAAACCAAATAAAGGTAAAAAGTCTTCAAAAAAGAACGCAAAGAATGGCAAAAAGAGCGATTCTAAAGAAAACTCCGATTCGTCTAGCGCGGACTCTGCCGACTCTGAAGATTCTACAGAATCTGGCGAAAATAGTCTTAACTCCTCTAATTCCTCTGCAGATCCAAACGCAGTTAAAATTGGTCGCGTAGACGCAAAAACTGGATTAGCAAAAGATAGCTTGGGCAGGCTTATTGACCCGAATAGCGGCGGAATTGTTAACCCAGAAGACGGAACAATAAGAAACCCAGAAACTGGTCACTACATGGGAATTGCAGATAAGTATCTAAACAATACAATATGCGCAGTTCCAAAAGGAAAATAATACACTTGGCAAAAGCAACGTTGTTACAACGTTTATAACCACGTTGCTTTATAATGCCATTGATAGTTTTAGCAATAACTAATGCATACAAACAGACGCTAGCAAGATTGCAAACGCGTGGCTTAGGGAGGATAAATGAGCCAGCAACGTCCAGAAGACGCTTTGGGAAATCAAAATATTCCACCTAGCTTTGCTCCGTCTAACAAGCGCAATAAAAGTGCAAATTCCAATTCCCTACCAAGCTTTCCGCCTAGAAAAGCGCACAAAAACAGTGAGCTAGAAAACGAAGCAAATAGCGCGCCAAAAATCGAAGAAAACAAAGCTAGCAATAATCAAAGAGTTCAACTCGCTCCATCTTTTGAGCCAAGGCCTCGAAGAAGTAGCCAAAGCGCTAATCAAAATGAAGTTAAACCAATCGCAAATAATCCAGCTGTTGGAGCGGTTACTTTTAGAAAAAAGCATCGCGTATTAAAGTATTTATCTCTAACTTTAGTAATAATTCTTATTCTTGCAGGCGCAATAGGCGTTTTATCTTGGAACTGGGTAGATTCTCAGATTAAGCGCAGCAATTGGCTAACAGACACTCCAGATACTCAAGAAACAACTTGGCTAATTTTAGGATCGGATCAGCGAGAAGGCGAAGAAGCAAAAGAAATAACTGGCTTTAGAACAGACACGATTCTTGTTTTAACAAAGCCAGTAAATGGGCATAGTTCCCTAATATCCATTCCAAGAGACTCGCTTGTTTCTATAAACGGCCAGCAAATGAAGATTAACACGGTTGCGCAAGATCTTGGAAATAGAACGCTAACAAAAACCGTTGAAAAGATTACGGGTCACAAAATAGACCACGTTGCAGAAATAAAATTTGCAGGGCTTAGAGACGTTGTAAACTCACTGGGAACAATAGATTTATGCTACGATCGCACAGTTAGCGACGCTTACAGCGGACTTAATTGGACTGCAGGATGCCACAGCGTAGACGGAAATGTTGCATTGGCATTTTCTAGAATGAGATATGCAGATCCGCAATCCGACTTTGGAAGAGCAGCAAGACAGCGAATGGTAATTAGCGCAATAATGAAAAAAGCTTTATCAAGTAGCACTCTTACAAACTTTTCAACCGTAAAAGGTTTTGCAAAAGCCTCACTCGATTCTACAATATTAGACGAAAACTCAAATCCTGGAACACTATTAAACATGGGTCTTGCTTTTAAAGAAGCAACAGGAAAAGACGGAGTAACGGGCACTGTTTATTGGACAAACCCAGATTATTGGGTGTATTCAGTTGGCTCATCGGTTTTGCTAGACGATGCTAAAAACATTGACTTATTCAATCAATTATCTGCTGGAACGCATGCGCCTGGGAGCGTTGGAACGCTAGCAGAACAGTAGACTAGATTTAGCCAATCAAGCCCCTTCGGTCGATTTAGCCAATCAAGCCAAGCCAATTTAGCCTTTAACCACATTGCTAAATTTTTCTTGCGTATTTTGTAATGGCCATGCACTATTGCGTTATGGAATACGAAAATAATGAAAACAATGCTAAAAACCTAAATTCAAAACCAATGTTTTGGATGCAAATAACAGCAAACGTCGTTCCTATTTTGGCCAATATTGCACTTGCTATAATGGCATTTTTGCAAAAAAGCTGGATGATGCTTGCAATGGTTGTTCCTAGCATAATGATGTATATTGCATGCTTAATACCGCAGATTGTTCAATATAACTCAAACAAAAACAACAAAAATTGCGCAAAAAATAAAAAGAATCAAAGTATTCAACTTGGCAAAACAACAGTTGCTTCTCATATTCAAGGCATTCCAGGAACTCTTGTTCCAATCAACCTAGAAGCAATGCTAATTAACAATGCAAATCAAATTTATTCTGCAAGCAATTCTAAGAGCATGCATAATCATGTTCCTCCTTGGAAAAACGTTGTATACGCTTGGCTAGTGTCTTCTAAAAACCCTTTTAAATCATATAAAAACCTAGTAGCTCCAATCGGAATAAGCAGCAACGGATACTTTTGCATAGATCTTGTTAAAAATGGCCCTCATGCTCTTGTAGCTGGAACAACTGGTGCTGGAAAATCTGTTTTACTAACATCATGGTGCTTGGCGCTAGCCTTTAAATACTCACCAAAGTTACTGCAATTTGTGTTTATGGATTTTAAAGGCGGAGCAACATTCGATTCTCTTTCCACTTTGCCACACAGCGTTGGAAACGTTGGCGACTTAAATCTTAAACACGCAGCAAGAGCATTGCGCGGATTAGAGATGGAATTAGACAGGCGAGAAAGATTGGTGGCAAATCAAGGCTGCCACGATATTAGTCAAGTAAATCCAAGCGAGCCTGCAATGGTAATTGTTATAGACGAATTCCACGCTCTTAAAAATCAGCTCCCCGACTACATAAATCGACTAATACGCATAGCTTCGGTTGGAAGGTCTTTAGGAATGCATCTTATAGCGTGTACACAAAACCCAATGGGGCAAGTAAACACAGATATGAAAGCAAATATGTCTATAAACATTTGCTTAAGAGTTAGAGATGCCATGCAATCACACGAACTACTCGGCTCACAAGCCGCCGCAAGTATAAACCCAAATAATCCTGGAGCTGCATACTGCAATACGGGAGACGGAATAGTGGCGTTACAATGCTCGCAAAGTCAAAATAAAAATTCACTGATTGAGGCAATAAAGCTAGCTGGAAAATTCTATTGCTATAAAGCACCTAAACAATTGTTTAGCGCTCCCCTTCCAAGATACTTAAATAATTCAACGCTTAATAGATACTGCAAAAATACAGAAAATAGAGAATCTGGACTTCTAATAGGCTTAAAAGACGACGGGATTAACCTAAGCGAAGCAATTTTGCCAACAAATCTTGGAAACATAGCGATTATTGGCGCAAGCAAACGCGGCAAAACTAATCTTATAAATGTAATTAAAAATGCGATTAAACTACAAAATCAAGATTCAAAGAACCTTTATATTAACGACGATGCCGACTTGCTTTTAGAACCTTTTAGAAGCGATGAAAAGTCGCAAGAATTACAATGCAAGTTAAAAGATTCTAAAACAACAGTTGTATTTTGCGCCCAAAACGCAAGACACATACGTATACCAGAGCAGGCGCCAGTAAGAATAATCTTTCCAACAGGCGATTGTGCAACGGACTCTATGCTTGGAATACCTGCCGACTTGTTAAAAACACTAAGCGTAGAAGATTATCAAACTCCAGGAAGATGCATAATGATTATTCCTGGAAGCGCTAATTTGCTGCAAATCTTGAGTTTTACATAAAAATATGATTT
The DNA here is from genome assembly GCF_055452355.1 of Gardnerella rara. Lineage (NCBI taxonomy): Bacteria > Bacillati > Actinomycetota > Actinomycetes > Bifidobacteriales > Bifidobacteriaceae > Gardnerella > Gardnerella rara. The sequence continues at coordinate 23,512 of NZ_JBVBJP010000006.1, read as the reverse complement.
AAATCACTCAAAAAGATTAAAAAATTTTTGTAAAAGTCTTGAAAAAAAGTTATATTCATGCTTTCCTTGAGTGCGGATAGTTTTTATGTAAAATCTAACAACTTTGATTAGTAAGTGTAAACGCGTTTAAAAAAGAGGTTATTTACTTATGAGTAGCGCATTCGACTGGCGTTCCAAAGCAGCTTGCCGAGATAAGGATCCTGAGCTATTTTTCCCAGTGGGAAACAACAGTGCATCCAGTCAGCAAGTTGAAGAAGCCAAAGCGGTGTGCCGAACTTGTAACGTTGCAGACAATTGCTTAAGATGCGCTCTAGAAACAAGCCAAGATTACGGCGTTTGGGGCGGCCTTAGTGAAGACGAAAGGCGCTCGCTAAAGCGTAGAGCAATGCGAGCGCGCAGAAATCAAAACGCCGAATTTTAAGTAGATAGACTACTCTACTCCAGGCACGCGCAGCTTAATATCTAGCAGAACGCGAGTTCCACCCTCTCTGCGCGATTCCCACTTAACAGTGCCTCCAAAGTCGTTAGTAACAAAGGTATTGATTAGCTGAGTGCCTAATCCAGAGCCAGAAGATTTTGCCATTCCATGCAAGGATTCGCTTTCGATTCCGCCACCATTATCTTCTACAACAATACTAAGATTGTCTCCACCGCGGCCAACGGAAATCTTAATATGACCCTCACTCATGCCTTCAAAACCATGCTCCACCGCATTAGTAACAAGCTCGGTTAAAACAAGTGAAAGAGGCGTGGCATCTTGAGCCGCAAGTTTGCCAAATTTACCACAAAAATCAACTGTAATATTTTGATTCTGCGAAGCAAGCTCAATAGACATTTTAAGTAAACTAGAAATCACTTTATCAAAGTCAACAACCTCGTCCGCTGTTTGACTTAAGCCTTCGTGAACAAGAGCAATAGTCTGAACGCGCCGCTGAGCCTCTTCTAGCTCTTTACGAACCTCTTGAGACTTAGTTTTTCTAGCTTGCAAACGAAGCAATGCGGAAACAGCTTGAAGATTATTCTTAACGCGATGATGAATCTCGGAAATAGTAGCGTTCTTAGTTTGAAGCTCTTTTTCCCTTCTAAGAACCTCTGTAACATCTCGGCAAAGAACAACCGCACCAGTTCGATCGTTTGGCCCATATAACGGCAGCGAGCGCATAGACACAACAGAATTGTTTACTTCTAGCTCGCAATCAACGTCTGCTTTACCGCTTAAAACCAAAGGCAAGCTCTCGGGAACAACATCGTTTGTGCGAAGAAGCCGCGCTCCAAATTCGCACAAAAACTCGCCTTGCATAGTGTCTAGTCCACCAAGTCTGCGGAAGCAGCTGATTGCGTTTGGAGAAGCGTAACGCACAACACCGCTTTCTTCTAATACAATAAAACCATCGGCAACTCGAGCATTGTGGCGCTGATTTAGCATTGAATCGTGGTACGGAAACTGCTCGCGCGCAATCATGTCGAACAAAGTTTTGCCAGCATTAATGCTTTCCGTCTCGTACCTACCGTTTGATTCTCTTGTTGCAAGATTTGTTTCCCTAAGAACCAAGCCAAGCGTTTTGCCATTGTGACGAACAGGAGCATAAACGTTGCAAACAGTAGCTCTACCAACAGTTCTTAAAACAGAAGAGTGGAAGCTTGTTTCTTTGCTCATTGCCGCTTCTAGCTCTTTGTGCATTGATTCATCTAGCTTTACGCCGAGTAAATCTTCGGTTCTAAGCGTTATTGCTGTAGATGGACGGCATTGTTCTGCTACAACGTAATCGCCATTGCCATTTTGAATAACCAAGAGCAAGTCTGCAAAACTTAAATCTGCTATAACCTGCCAGTCTGCTACAAGATGATGAAGCCATTCGCGATCCGACTCGTCAAAATCTGGACGCGTTGCAAGAATATGAGAAAAATCAGCCATGATTTAATAATATAAACACGCAAATATAAACACGCGAAGATTCTAAAGTTTCGCAAGTACCTATAAAACAAAGGTGCAGAAGTTTATCTCCTGCACCTTTATCTATTGCATCTTTATTGCACCTTTATTGCACTAATACAAATCTTGCACTAGTCCAATCCAAGTTCCAGATTTCCACCAGGAATTGCATCGAGAAGATCTCGAGTGTACTCCTTTTGCGGATGATCAAACACTTCGTCGGTTGTAGCGTGCTCAACAAGCTTTCCGTGTTGCATAACAACAACCTCGTCTGCAATCTGACGAACCACAGCCAAATCGTGAGTGATGAACAAGTAGCTTAATCCGCGCTCCGCTTGCAAATCGTTAAGCAAATGCAAAACCTGATCTTGAACAAGCACGTCTAGCGCAGAAACCGCTTCATCGCAAACGATTACATCTGGATCCAATGCCATTGCACGCGCAATCGCAATGCGCTGACGCTGGCCACCAGAAAGCTCGTTCGGGAATCGAGTCATAACAGAAGCAGGCATGCGAACCATGTCCAAAAGCTCGCGCACGCGGTTCTGACGGCTCTTTTTACTTCCAATCTTATGAATACGCAAAGGCTCTTCAATCGAACGATAAATCGAATACATTGGGTCTAGCGAACCGTAAGGATTTTGGAACACTGGCTGCACATGGCGGCGGAAGTCAAGCAAATCCGCGCCCTTTAAGTCGGCAATATTCTTGCCTTCGTAGGTAACAGTTCCGCTTGTAGGCTTAAGCAACCTTAAAACCATGTTTGCAACAGTAGACTTACCAGAACCAGATTCACCCACGATTGCCAACGTTGTTCCGCGCTTAATAGAGAACGAAACATCATCAACAGCCTTAAACAGCTCCTTCTTACGCGGAAGCTTAAACTCGCGAGTTAAGTGATCTACCGTAATAATATGCTCGCTCTTTTCCAGAGTTTGCTCACCCACTACGTGATGCTCAAGCAAATTATCCGCGTTACCGCCATGCTCCTTAACGGAGATGATTCGCTGAGAAGCCAGGCTTGGAGCCGCTGCAACTAATCGCTTAGTATAAGGATGCTGCGGGTGCTGCAAAACGTCCAAAGATGGACCAGATTCAACAACACGACCCTTATACATAACAACAACGTGCTGTGCGCGAGCCGCAGCCAAACCTAAATCGTGAGTAATAAACAGAACGGAAGTTCCAAGAGAATCGGTAAGCGTATGCAAATGGTCGAGAATACGCTTTTGCACAGTAACGTCGAGTGCGGAAGTTGGCTCATCTGCAATCAGCAAATCTGGTCGGCAAGCCAAACCAATGGCGATTAACGCGCGCTGGCGCATGCCTCCAGAAAACTCATGTGGGAACTGGCGTGCGCGAGTTGCAGCATCTGGTAAACCAGCTTCATCTAGCAAGCCAGCAATACGGTCTTCAACGCTTGCACCAACAACATACTTCTTGGCGATTTCCCAAGCTTTGTCGTCGTTCACACCGTACTTGATTAAATCGTCTGCAACGCGCCAACGAGTTTCGGAGCCTGGAACCCACTCTTTTTTGTAGTATTCCATGGCTTCATTAAACTTTTCGGCATTTGTTTGCTCACTAAGACCAACCTGTGCCAAAGCCTGCTTTGCTTCTTCCAACAATGCACCCAATTCCTTAGAACCAAGGAATGTTTCGTCATCATTGCTTTTTACTTCTACAGCGTCTCCAGCCAAAGCTTCTGCCAAAGCGGAACGCTTCTCGTGATCAACATCAACTCCATTTGCCTTCAAAGCCTCTTTAACCTGCGTGCCAATTCTCCACACAGGGTTCAAGTTGCTCATAGGGTCTTGCGGAACCAATCCCATTGCGCTTCCACGCAAAGCTGCAAACTCTTTTGGCTTTAGATTGCTTATTTCTTGGCCTTTTAGCTTAATAGAACCGCCCGTAACGTGGCCTGTTCCTGGAAGCAAACCCAAAACCGCCATTGCCGAAGTGGACTTTCCAGAACCAGATTCGCCCACGATTGCAACCCACTGACCTGGGTAAACGTTAAAGCTAGCATCTCTAACAGCATGTACAGCTTTTTTAGAATCCGTTGTAAAGTCAACCTGAAGATTTTTGACTTCCAGCAAAGGACCCTGCTCGCGCTGCATTGCAAAGGTATCTACATTTTTACGTGTTGCTGTGTTCATAATCACTATTCCTCCACGCTAACTTACGCCTTGCGGCTCTTTGGATCCAACGCATCTTTTACAGCGTCGCCCATCATAATAAAGGCGAGAACAGTAATAGCGAGCGCAATAGACGGATAGAACAAGACTTCTGGATTTGTAGTAAGAACATTTCTAGCAGTAGAAATATCTACACCCCAGCTAACGGTTGTAGTTGGCAAACCAATACCCAAGAAGCTAAGTGTTGCTTCCAAAACAATGTAAGAACCGAGAGAAGTTGTGCCTACAACAATGATTGGAGCTAACGAGTTTGGAATAATATGGCGGAACAGATTTCGCATTGGCGTAGAGCCTAAGGCCGTGGATGCCGTGTTAAATTCCAGATTCTTGGATTCCATTACGGCACTTCTTGCGATTCGAGCAACGCCTACCCATCCAAAAAGAACCATAACAAACACGATTTTCCAAATCGACTTAGATGTACGGAACATCTGCAAAACTACGATTGCACCCAAAAGCATTGGCAAAGCTAAGAAGATATCGGTGATTCGGCTAAGAACAGCATCAACCCATCCACCAAAGAATCCAGCTAAAGCGCCAATTAGCGATCCAACTAACACCACTAAGGCGGTTGCAAGCAAGCCAACGCTTAGAGATGTGCGGGTTCCGTATACAACTCGAGCGTAAATATCGCAGCCCTGCATGTCGAATCCAAATGGATGCGCTGCAGAAGCTGGCTCAAGAGAGTTCTCCAAAACACAATAATTAGGATTGTGCTTTGTAAGCACGCCTGGGAAAAGCGCAACGAAAATAATTGCAATAATCAAAACTGCAGAAACAATAAACAGTGGGTTTCTGCGCAAAGATCGCCAAGCGTCTGCCCACATGCTTGTAGCTGGAGCGGACTCGTCTACGGAATCAACTTCTTGAAGAGGTGTATCGTCAAGAGGTGCAACGTATCGTTCCTGGCCTGGCAGAGTATTGTAATTTGCGTTATTTGTAGTCAAATTATTTTCCATCAAATTATCTTCCATAATGTCTGCTCTCCTTACGCGTAGCGAATGCGCGGATCTAGAGCCGCGTACAACATGTCAACAAGAAGATTGCTGACTACAAATATCAACATAAGAAGCGTAACTATAGAAACAACAAGGTTTCCTTCTCCCTTTAAAATTCCCTGATAGGTAAGGAAGCCAACGCCATGAATGTTAAAGATTGTTTCCGAAATCATAGCGCCGCCCATAAGCGCGCCCAAATCCTGACCCAAGAAGGTAACAACAGGAATAAGTGAATTTCGCAAAATGTGTCGAACAATAACGGAGCCTTCTTTTAAGCCCTTTGCTCGAGCCGTACGAACATAATCAAGTGCAATATTCGAAGAGATTTCCGACCTTGTAAGTCGAATAATATAGGCCATTGAAACAGACCCAAGAACTATTGCAGGAAGAAGAAGATCGTAGAACCCTGGGTCATTGCTTGCAGTAACAGGCATGATTTGCCACTTAACACCAAACACGTATTGGCCAATAAAGCCAGTAACAAATGTTGGCACAGAAATAAGAAGAAGCGATACAACAAGAATTACACTGTCGTACCACTTTCCTTTCTTTAAGCCAGAGATTATGCCAAAAGCCACGCCGAACAAAGCTTCAAAGGCAAACGCCATCAACGCAAGCTTAATGGTTACTGGAAATGCGCGGCCAATCTCGTCAATAACAGGCTGGCCAGCAAAAGTATGACCAAAATCAAGAGTAAGCGCATTCTTTAAGAACAACAAATACTGAATAATAAATGGCTTATCCAAGTTATACTCGGCACGAATCTGTGCTTCTACCGCATGATTAATTGGTTTATCACCAAACATTGCTTTAACTGGGTCTCCAGGCAAAGCAAACACCAAAGCGTACACCAACAATGTTGTGCCGAGAACCACAGGAATCATCTGCAGAACACGGCGCAGAACATATTTACCCATTGGTTTCTCCTTATATACTTACTTAAAAATTCGCAAAGCACATACCCAACTTTTGTGCGATTGCATACTATTTATCCAACCTAAGTAAAAACACAAAGTGCTGCCTCGAACAGCGGATAGAATTTTGTAATTTTATTCGCCATTCGAAGGCAGCAGCACGTTTTTACATGCTATTCAATTATGATTTATTTTTTACTATAGCTACTTAATCTTAGATCTTTACTTGTGAAGCTTGTAGTAAAGTGGCATGTTCTGCCAATCCATTACAAAGCCCTTCAAGCTTGGAACCATAACAGCCTTAGCGTTCGAGTAGAACAGCGGGATGTATGGAAGATCCTCAAGAAGAATCTCGTTAGCCTGCTGATAAAGCTTAGTTGCCTCAGCTGGCTGAGAAGAAGAAGCCTTCTTAAGCAAATCATCAAACTTAGGATTCTTGTAATCAGCTTCGTTGGAGCCATTTCCATCTGCAGCAACGGAAGCAAATTCCTGAGTCAAGTAGTTTTCTGGGCTTGGGTAATCTGGCATCCAGCCTGCACGCCATGCACCCTTAATCTGACGGTTGGAGCATGCGTTACGGAACTCTTGGAATGTTGGAACTGGAGTGGTTTCAGCATTGATGCCAAGATTGTTCTTCAACGAATTCACAACTGCGTCAAACACAGACTTAGCGTTGCCATCAGCGTTGTAAGTAAAGGTAAGAGGACCATCATACTTAGAGATCTTATCTGCCTTTGCCCAAAGCTCCTTAGCCTTTGCGGCATTAAACTTAAGGTGTTCGTGACCCTTAAGATCTGCCTTGTAGCCTGGAGTCAAAGGAGAAGTGAACTCGTTTGCAGGAGATGCCGTGCTGTTAAGAACCTTCTTGATGATGGTTTCGCGGTCGATTGCCATAGAAACAGCCTGACGACGCAAGCGTCCTTCTTCGGTGGTTACATCGAAGTGTGGCAATTTTGCAGGAATACCGAACTGCTGGATTACGGAACCTGGACGGTTGTAAGCAGTAACAGTCTTATCCTTTTGGAAGGTCTTAGTTTCGGTATCTGGAATGTTATCGGTCATATCAAGATTGCCAGACTGAACATCGCGGTAAGCAGCGGTGCCATCGGTGTAAATCTTAAAGGTAACGCCATCATTCTGAGCCTTACGTGGGCCATCATAATCTGGGTTCTTTACAACTTCAATCTGCTTGTTGTGATCCCAAGACTTAAACAGGTATGGGCCAGAAGAAACAGGCTTTTCGCCATAAGCCTTTGGATTCTTGTAGAAGGATTCTGGAAGTGGAGCGAATGCAAGGTAACCAACCTTAATAGCAAACACGGAATCTGGCTGGTTCAAATCAACGGTAAAGGTGTACTTATCTACAACCTTTAAACCAGAAAGCTGCTCGTCGCCCTTAGTGTCCTTCTTCTGCAAGTCTTCGTAACCCTTAATGGTTTGGAAGAAGGAAGCGCACTTCTGAGCATTCTTAGCGTTTGCTACAAAGCTCCAAGCCTTGGTGAAGCTTTCTGCGGTGATTGGGGTGCCATCGCTAAACTTCTTGTCTTTTTTAAGCTTAACAGTGTACTGAGTTGCATCCGCGTTTGGAGTTACGCTCTCGGCATCCTCGTTTACCGTGTTGCCCTTTTCATCAAAAGTGACCAACGTGGAGTTGACCAATACAGCAGGACGAGCGCCAGCATTTTCGTTAATGTTTCCTGGAACAAGCTCGTTCTGAGGCTCGGAGTCGTTTACGGTAATAATAACCTTACCACCATTTGTTTGAGCGGTCTTCGAGGCAGAAGAACCGCATCCACCGAGCAGCATAGCAACCGAGCACGCAGCTGCGGCAAAAAGTAATGCCTTATTCTTCATATGTTTTCTCCTAACGTTGGGTATGGCAGGATTCAATTAATTATCACGAAAAAGTCTCATTACAAGCTTTGCAGGCTTTACAGGCTACAGGCTTACAGGCTTAATAAATAAAATCCACCTAGTATTTATTGCCAGATGGATTCTTTGCAAAGCCAATAAGGAGGCCTCTTCGTTGATTAAAATTCAATCATACGGATTTTATTAAACAACGCAAGCTTAAAGTCTAAATGTAAAATTTACTGTTATTTTGCCTATAAATCATAAAAATAACTATTATTATAGAAAATTATTGGATTAAATCGTATTTTATATGATATTTTACCAAGTCTTTTACATCTGTAGTTATATTACAAAAATGTAAATTTGCATGCTGAATATGTAACGAATATGTTAAACACTGCAAGATATGCATCAAGATATTCAAATATTAATCAAATAAAAAGTGGTGTAAAATCGCACCCAAAATCACGATTTTACACCACTTAATAAATTAAGTCAAATTGCTAGCAGATTAAATCACTTGGCGTTATTTGCCTGATGATCAAGAGCAGCCGCCACTAATCCAGCAAACAAAGGATGAGGCTTAGTTGGGCGAGACTTAAACTCTGGATGAGCCTGAGTTGCCACATAGAATGGATGAACACTCTTAGGAAGCTCCACAAACTCAGTCAAATTACCATCTGGGCTTTGGCCACTAATACGCAAACCGGCTTCGCGCAAGCGATCCTTATAAGCCACGTTCACTTCGTAACGGTGACGATGACGCTCAGTAACATGCGTAGAGCCGTAAAGCTCAGCAACGATAGAGCCTTCTTCAAGCGTTGCAGGGTAAGAGCCGAGTCGCATTGTGTGACCCATATCTCCCTTACCAGCCACAATATCTTTCTGCTCTTCCATAGTTGCGATTACTGGATCTCCACAATCCTTTTCGAACTCTGTGGAATTAGCATCTTCAAGTCCAAGCACGTGACGAGCGTACTCAATAACCACAGATTGCAATCCAAGGCAAAGACCAAGAGTTGGCAGGCCATGCTCGCGAGCGTAACGGAGCGCGCCAATCTTGCCTTCAATGCCGCGAATACCAAATCCGCCTGGAATAACCATGCCGTCCATTTGGTCCAGAGCTGCAGCAGCACCTTCTTGAGTTTCGCACTTATCGGCAGCAACCCAACGCACGTTTACCTTAGCCCAGTTTGCAAAACCGCCAGCCTTAATGGCCTCCGTAACGGAAAGATATGCATCTGGCAAATCAATATACTTGCCAACAATTGCAATGTTTAGCTCATGCTTTGGATGATGTACGCGCTCAAGCAAATCTTCCCACTCGTTCCAATCAACATCGTGGAATGGAAGCTCAAGCTCACGCACAACGTACGCATCCAAGCCCTCGTTAAACAAAATCTTTGGAACATCGTAAATGCTTGGAGCATCCACGCAATTTACAACACCTTCGGCATCAACATCGCACATAAGCGAAATCTTGTCTTTAATGCCCTGATTAAGAGGACGATCCGAACGCAAAACAAGAGCGTCTGGAGAAATGCCAAGAGACCTAAGCATCATCACGGAATGCTGAGTTGGCTTAGTCTTCAACTCGTGAGCGGCTGCAATGTATGGAACAAGCGAAACGTGTACAAACATGCAGTTTTCTGGGCCTAAATCGCGACGAACCTCGCGAGCTGCCTCCAAAAATGGCTGAGATTCAATGTCTCCAACAGTACCGCCGATTTCCGTAATGATTACGTCTACATCGTCGCTAGCCTGCGCACGCATACGCGATTTAATTTCGCCAGTAATGTGTGGAATAACCTGCACGCACTGACCCAAATACTCGCCAGCGCGCTCTTTTCTAAGCACGGATTGATAAATCTGGCCAGTTGTAACATTAGCTTTTTGGCTAAGAAAAACATCGAGGAATCGCTCGTAGTGACCAATGTCAAGATCTGTTTCTGCGCCATCTTCTGTAACGTAAACCTCACCATGTTGGAATGGGTTCATTGTACCTGGGTCAACATTGATGTAAGGATCAAGTTTTTGTTGCAAAACGTGAAGACCGCGGCTGCGCAAAAGCCTGCCTAAAGACGATGCAGTAAGACCTTTTCCGAGGGACGAAACAACGCCACCAGTAACAAAAATATGCTTTGTAATATGCTCCTGAGAGTTACCATGTTTTCTTCTAACCATGGAACTCCATAGTATCTTTTAGCCTCGACTCGAGTGTTGTATTAAAAGCAAATCAAAAAGTTATATTAAGTGTGCAACAGCCTCAATCGCAAGCTTGTAGCCATATAGACCCATGCCAGTAATCGTACCAGTTGCAACAGGGCTAATCACGCTTATTTTGCGGAAAGAATCACGCGCAGAAGGATTAGAAATATGCACCTCCATTAGCGGCACTCCAGCGTCCAACACCATGTGAGCCGCATCCGCTAGCGCATAGCTGTAGTGCGTAAAAGCAGCAGGATTCATAACAACAGGAGTATGCGTATCGGCAGCTTCGTGCATCCAATGAACCATTTGCGCTTCATCGTCACTCTGGCGCACTTCTACTTGCAAGTTAAGCTCTTGCGCCCACTTTTTGCAAAGCGCGCACAGAGTTTCAAAATCCTGACTGCCATAAACGTCTGGCTGGCGAACGCCTAATCGCCCTAAATTTGGGCCATTTACTACCAAAACCTTGCGCATATTTATCACATTTTCTTGATTTGCTACATCTACCATTTTCTAACCTCGAATCTTATTAAACGCTTCGCGAATCGCCTCCAGCGGCGGATTATCCAAGTGAATCGGGTTTCCAATCCCGTCTAAAACAACAAATCGCAAGGTGTTACCTCTGGCTTTTTTATCTTTATGCATTAAGTCAAGAACCTTAGCAAAAGCATCGTCATTGCTGCCGCCACCATTCCAAAGCGTTGGAAGACCAAGCGAAGAAAGCAAATCTTTGTGATACTCAACATCTTGAATATTAAGATACCCCAATATTTGCGCAAGATGCGCTGCAAAAACCATTCCAACAGCAACCGCATTTCCGTGACGCCAAGAAAAATGCTCGATTTGCTCAATCGCATGCCCAAGAGTGTGCCCGTAATTTAAAAACTCGCGCAAACCTTGCTCTTTTAAGTCGTTAGAAACGTGGTATGCCTTAACACGCACGCTTTTTTCTATTAAATCGCAAACCAAATTGTTTAAATCCGAATCGCTTAAAATAGAAGGGCCATCAATCGCGCGCAACTTGCTAGCATTTTGTGGATTTTCCAGAATTTGTAAAATGCTAGAATCGCCAATAAACCCAGATTTTACAACCTCTCCCAAGCCTTCAACAAAAATACTGTTAGGCAATGTAGAAAACGCGCAAGTATCGGCCAAAACACCAGCAGGAGTGTAAAAACTACCAACCAGATTCTTGCCAGCCGCAGTATTTACGCCAGTTTTTCCGCCAGTAGAAGCGTCTACCATAGCAAGAAGCGAAGTTGGGCAATTTACGTAGCGAATTCCGCGCATCCAAGTAGAGGCAACAAATCCAGCTAAATCTGTGGCTGCTCCCCCGCCCAAGCCAACAATCGCGTCTGAACGCGTAAACCCTGCGTTTGCAAGGCGCGACCAAACAAAATCCGCAACCTTAACGGTTTTGCCAGCCTCGGCGTCTGGAATAAGAATGTCAAAAACATTATAGCCAGCCGCGCGCAAAATGGTTCTTGCTTTATCGCTATGCCTTTGCACCGGCTGAGTGTGAATCAAAGCCACGCGAACAGGCTCTTTTCCAAGCATTTGTGGCAAAAGGCTCATAGCGCCAGCGCCAATATGAACATCGTAGTCTTCAACATCTTTGCCACTTACATGCACAATTCGTTGCATAATCATATCTTTCAGCTTTCTTGCGGCAGGTTTTGGCGTTAATCCGTAAACGCGAGCGTGCAAATTCGCCACTTTGCAAAACACTGGGTCTCTTTTAACGAACAAATCCAGCCATTGTTTTGCGCCGTCTTTGCCGCTTAGCATAGGGCGATTTGAATTCCAGCTTGCGCGCTCAATTGCATCGTTTGGATCCACTTGCAAGTAAACAACACGGCCGCCGAGTTTTGTATATTTTTTTAAGACTTCTTGCGTTTGCGGGCGCATTGGGGCGCCACCGCCGAGGGCGATTATTGGGGCGAATTGATTAGAATTTGAAAAAATAGCATCCCTAACAATTTGAGCTTCAATATCTCTAAAAGCCTCCTCGCCAAAATCCTTAAAATATTGGCTAATCGGCATATTGATTTCTTGCTCAATTAATTCGTCCGTGTCTATAAATGGAGCGTTTAAAATATGCGCTAATTCTTTGCCAACACGCGTTTTTCCAGCTGCAGGCATGCCGATTATAACGGCTAATGGGATTTGAGCTTGCAAGGCGCCGTGCGATACGTTATGCGAGGCGCTAGGCGAAGCATCACGCGATACGCTTTTTAAGGAATCCAGCAGTGAATCAAGCAAGGAATCTTCTTCGCTCATCTCATATGCTCTTTCCAAGATTGAACGTAATTCTTAGCATTCCTAGCGGTTTCTTCTAGCGAATCTCCGCCAAACTTTTCTAACGCATACTTTGCAAGCGTCAAGCGAACCATTGCCTCTGCAACTACGGAAGCGGCTGGAACGGCCGTAAAATCGGAGCGCTGATTAATCGCCTGCGCTGGCTGGCCAGTAAGCACATCTACCGTTTGCAATGCGCGCGGAATGGACGGAATTGGCTTCATTGCAGCGCGCACGCGAATTGTCTCCCCATTTGACATTCCGCCTTCAATTCCGCCAGCACGATTGCTAAGACGGGTGATTTTTCCATTCTCCCCCGTTACCATTTCATCGTGAGCAGCCGACCCAGGGCGATTTGCCTCTTCGAAACCGTCTCCAATTTCCACGCCTTTAATGGCCTGAATGCCCATAAGAGCCGCCGCCAAAGCTGCGTCCAATCTGCGATCCGACTCTACGTATGTGCCAACTCCAGCAGGCATGCCGTATGCCAAAACCTCTACAACACCGCCAAGCGTATCTGCATTAGCCTTTGCTTCATCGATTCTAGCCATCATTCGCGCTTCGGCATCTTTATCTAGAGTGCGAACAGGCGAAGCGTCCAACGCCTCAACATCATCTGGTGTTGGCAGGGCTAAACTTTTATTGGCATATTCGCCGCCTATTCCTATAACGTGCGCAACTGTGCGCACACCCAATGCCTGCTGCAAAAACGCGGCCGCCACAGCGCCCAACGCCACGCGAGAAGCCGTTTCCCTAGCACTCGAACGCTCCAAAACCTCGCGCGCGTCGCTAAAACCATACTTACGCATGCCCGTTAAATCCGCGTGCCCAGGGCGCGGCCTAGAAAGCGGCGCATTGCGGCCTTCTTTTGGCAAATCGTGGTCTAGTGGGTCTGCGCTCATCACTTCCACCCACTTTGGCCACTCGCTATTTGCGATTTCGATTGCAATTGGAGATCCAAGAGTAACCCCGTGGCGAACGCCCGTTAGCAAACGCACCTTGTCTTGCTCAAACTTCATTCGCGCTCCGCGACCGTAGCCAAGTCGCCTGCGTGCAAGAGCAGAAACAATATCTGCACTAGTAATCTTTATACCCGCAGGCACGCCTTCAATCATTGCCACCAGCGCTTCTCCGTGCGACTCCCCTGCCGTCTGCCATCTAAGCATGCCTTCTCCAATCGCGTTGTGCGTTATATTTGTACGTTATATTTATTGATATACGTCCTGCACTCAATACTTTACTTTATTTTAAATCAATACTCGATTCTAAATTCTTTATTCTACTAACCACTAAGTATTGCCCATAATCCCAAACCAACTGCAAAAGCCTTTAACCACATTGAGTGAAATTTATTGCGCGCACAGCTTTCGCGCATTTAGCATAATCAAATGAGCCAGTTTATTATTACTTGTTTGTTTGCAACACCAACGCTTGTATGCACGATTGCAGTGTGTGCAACGGATTTAATCAGCCGCGTTGTGCCTAGACTTTGGGTTGTACTAGCCGCTTTTGCGCAATCTGCGGCGAACCTTATTTTTTCGCTAATTACTTTGCATAATATTAATTTTCTTTTGCGCGGCTGGCTTTGCGCAGTAGCAGTTTTTGCATTCTACGTTTTGGTGCAAAAATTTTGCGCGCGCGGAGCACTTGGATTTGGAGACGTTACGTGCGCATCTATGATTGCTCAGGCTTTGGCATTATTTGGATTTGATTGCATAATCTACTGGTTTGCATTAGTTAGCATATTTGGATTAATTTGGATTTTAGTGTGGAAAATCTGCCCTAAAGTCTGCTTGCGATTTTTCCGCGTTAAGTCTAAAAATGTGCAAAATAAAATCCCGTTCGTACCCGTCTTAGCTGCATCTGCGTTCATAGCTGTTATGCTTTGAACTTTTGCTGCGATTTTATAGCGTTAAGCAAGGTAGAGATTCGAGATTTTTCGCCCTGAATGAGATGTATCGCTCGCGCGTTACAGCGCGCTCACGTCTTCGCTTGCGTTGAAAGCACACTGTGCTTTCAACTTTGAGCAAGCTCAGCGAATCGAAGTGCATTCGCGCGCCACGCTTTAAGCGCTCATGCAAGTCGATTCGCAGCTCTTTGATGGTGATTCATCGAATGAAGAAGAAAAATCGAGAATCTCGGTGATTAGCGATACGTAATTGTTCAAGCACGCAAGAGGGCTGGGTGATTCTTGGTCGAACATTATAAGAGCGGCAGCCGATACCAAACAACCCAATGACACACGCCTACAAACAAACTTAAACCAAAAACAAAATCAAAGCCAAATCGGAACAACCGCAACTCTAGACAACGCGTAATAGGCGGAGCGTTGTGAGACAAGAATTAGCCAGCCCTCCTACACACCAAGCTAGGAAAACCGCTCGCGCGTTACAGCGCGCTCACGTCTTCGCCGCACGTAAAGTCCACTGGACTTTACGTTTGAGCGGCTCAGCGCTCCGAATTGCCTTTTCGCGCTACGCTCTAAGCTCGAAGGCAGGTCGTCGCGCCTGCGAGGAGAGAAATACTCAAACCTCGCGCAACAACAAGTAAGGAAATATCGTTCGCGCGGTCTAAGCACTCAGGTAGGTCGGAGCGCTAGTTAGCGTTTTCGTTGGAGCGCTTATACTCGTCGCGAATCTTTAAGAAATCGTCGTAGTTATCCGCAAACTTAGTTTCGCCCGTCTTTAAGTTGGTGGTAACAAAATAAATCCATGGACCATTTGCTGGATTAAGAGCCGCCAAAATCGCGTTATCTCCAGGAATACTTATAGGAGTAGGCGGCAGCCCCTTGTGAATCCTAGTGTTGTACGGATTGCTTGCATCGTCTAGCTGCGATTGCGTAAGATTAATCGCCTTAATCCCAATGCCGTACGCAACCGTGGTATCCATTCCCAAAGGCATGTTTTTAGCTAAACGATTTAAGATTACGCGCGAAACTTTGCCGTAGTATTCGCGATTATTGACTTCCGCTTCTGCAATGGATGCAATTTTAAGAATCTTTTGACGCAAATCGCCTTTAGGAACACCTAGAGAATCAAGCTTTTTAACGCGCTTATCTACCATTTTTTCAAGTATTTTACTAGCAGACTTCATGGCTTTTACGTTGTAAACTCCAGGCTCTAACCATCCTTCAAAGCTTCCGCCCGCTTCTGGAGGCAAAATCCCCATTCCGTCTGCGCTTTGAATCGCGTTAAATTGAGCAATATCGATTCCAGAGATTTGCGCAGCTTTGCGAATAACGTCTGTTGCGCGCTCGCCTGCCTTAACGTCTAAGAATCCGCCCGCCTTGCTTTGGTCGGAAAGAATGTCCACTGCGTCCATGGAATTCATGTGTTTTTTAAGCGCGTAAATTCCTGGATACAAAATCTTGTTGTTTGCGGCGACAATGTTGGAAAATGTGGATTGCGACTTTACAACCTGCGCTTTAACAAGATTGTTTCCCACTTCTACAGATCCCTGGCCTGGCTCAATCGTAAATTCAACGAACCCACTTCCAGGCCCTGGCCAGTCTTCCATAATTGCCGACTGACTATTATTTCTTACATAAACCGCAACGCGATATAAGCCATACCCAACAACAAATAGCAGCGCAAAAACTAGTGCAAGAATGAATGCAACTATGCGATTTCTTTTATTTTTGCGATTTTTACGCGCTTTAATCGCTTTTCGGGATTTTGGCGGCACAGGAGGATTGGAGGAATCGTGGCTCCATTTAGCGTTTTGATTGAAAAAATCGTCTATATTCTCACTCATTAAACGCTTCCTTTCTGCTGTAATCGCCTTGCGGGTCACTTTGTAAATTACTTTGCGTGTCGCTTTGCAAATCGCCTTGCGAGTCGCCTTTTATATTTTTACAAGCATTTTTGTAATCGTCAATCGCAGATTGCAAAATCAACACTGCCGACTGCTGATCAACCATTGGACGATGTTTTTTAGTGGAAAAATCAGCATCTAACAGTTGTTTATGAGCAGTAACTGTTGTTAGCCGCTCGTCTTTAAAAACGACTTCTGGAATAAAATCAAGCGACCAATCGCCATAATCAAAAAGCGATTTAATGCGTTTGGCTAAATTAGCACCCCATCTGCGCGCTTTTTTGGCAGACTTGCCCTCGGATCCGTCTAATTGCAAAGGCAAACCAATTACAACTCGGCTCACGTTATTGTCTTCAATAATGTTAAGAACATCTTCAATAGCGTTAAACGAGTCACCATAAGCCTGAATATTGCCAATTGGGTGAGCAAAAGTCAGCTCAGGGTCGGACTTAGAAAGCCCAACCCTGGCATCTCCTAAATCAATACCTAACCACACCATGAATTTTATGCTGCTCTTGGTAAAGATTATATCGTTTTGTTTTAAGCGTGTAGCTACGCACTAGTCGAGCTTAGCCACTTCGCTCTTAACAGCCTCAAGCGCTTCGTCAATCTTAGAAGCATCTGCGCCGCCGCCCTGAGCAAAGTCTGGCTTGCCGCCACCGCCGCCGCCAAGCACCTTGGAAGCAGTACGCACAAGATCGCCAGCCTTAGCACCAGCCGAGCGAGCAGCCTCGTTTGTGGCCACAGCAACCATTGGCTTATCGCTCTCATTTACGCCGCACAGTGCAACGATTACTGGCGAATCTTCGCCCAAGCGAGAACGAACGTCAAGAACCGTCTTGCGCAAAGCGTCGAAGGAACCGAAGTTTCCAACATTCTTTACAGCAAGCTTAACCTTGGTGCCGCTTTGCTTAGCCGCTTCAACCAATTCTGGAACAGCCTCGTTAAGCTGTGATTCATAAACAGAAGCAAGCTTGCGGTCGGAATCCTTCATCTTGTTAAGCAAAGACTCTAAGCGCTCAGCCAACTCGTCTGGACGAGCGTTGACCATGTCCGAAAGTTGCGCAACCAATGCGTGCTCGCGAGCGCCATATTCGTACGCTTCTTCGCCGCAAAGCGCGTCGATACGGCGTACGCCAGAGCCAATAGAAGACTCAGAAAGGATTGTAACCATACCAATCTTGCCCGTGCTCTTAGCATGAGTACCGCCGCAAAGCTCACGGCTCCAGCCGTCGCCAATCTCTACAACGCGCACAATATCGCCATACTTTTCGCCGAACAAGTGCATTGCTCCAAGCTTGAAAGCGTCGTCGATTGGCATCTCCTTTGGAACAACTTGCAAGTCTTCGCGAATGCGCTCGTTTACGCGAGCCTCTACGCGCAACAATGCATCTTTATCAACAGCCTTTGGCCACTGGAAGTCAAAACGCAAGCGATCTGGATCTACTACAGAACCGCGCTGAGTTGCCTGTGGGCCAAGCTCCTCTCGCAAAGCCTTGTGAAGAGTGTGAGTTGCAGTGTGGCTTCGAGCCAAAGCAGCACGGCGCACCTGGTCAATATTGGTGTTTACAGGAGCACCAACGCTAAGCGTACCTTCGGTAAGTCGGCAGCTGTGAACAATCAAATCCTTGATTGGACGCTGCACGTCGTCGACTTCCAAAATTGCGCCATCGTCGGAAATAATCTCGCCCTGATCGGCAATCTGGCCGCCGCGCTCAGCATAGAATGGCGTGCGATCAAGAATAACCTCCACGTTTGCAGGAGCGCTAACGCTTTTAACAGAGCCCTTGCCTGCTTCAACAATTGCCAAAACGTTGGAACGGCTGGAAAAGTCTGTGTAACCGAGGAAGTCGATTGGCTTTTCTAGCTCCTTCTTAATATCGTCGTAAACGCTAACGTCTACATTGTGGCGCTTCTTCAAAGCATCCGCACGAGCGCGGCCCTTCTGTTCGCTCATAAGCTCGCGGAACTTAGCCTCGTCAACCTTAACACCCTGCTCAGCAGCCATCTCCAGAGTCAACTCAATTGGGAAGCCGTAAGTATCGTGCAAAGTAAAGGCGTCTGCACCGCCAACCATAGGTTCGTCCTTGTGTTCTTTCTTAGCTTTTTCCACAGCCAAATCAAGAATAGTCGTACCCTTTTCTAGAGTGCGGCGGAAGGCATCTTCCTCACCGTATGCAGCTTCGCTAACCTCGTGGAAAGTGTTGTTAAGCTCTGGGTAGCTTGGCTCCATAGCGCCCTTAGAAACTGGGAACAAGGTTGGCAAAACTGGATCTTGCACACCAAGCATACGCATTGCGCGAACAGTTCGGCGAAGAAGACGGCGAAGAACGTATCCACGGCCAACATTGCTTGGACGCACGCCATCGCTCATAATCATCAAAGCGGAACGCACGTGATCTGCCACAACACGGAAACGAACATCCGCATCGGCATTGCTTCCGTACTTTACGCCACTAAGCTTTTCTGCAGCTTCAATAACTGGGTAAACTTCGTCGGTTTCGTAAATGTTTTCCTTGCCCTGCATAAGGTAAGCCAAACGCTCCAAACCGGCACCCGTATCGATGTTCTTTTGATCAAGCTCACCAACAATATGCAAATCGGTCTTAGACTTTACGTTGTCTACCTGGAAGTTCTCAAAAACCAAATCCCAAATCTCAATAAAGCGAGATTCGTCGGCAGCAGGACCGCCATCCTTTCCATATTCTGGGCCGCGATCAACGTAAATCTCGGAGCATGGGCCGCCAGGGCCAGGGCCACCAGTAGTCCAGAAGTTATCTTCCATGCCAAAAACTTGCATGTGCTCTGGGTCAAAGCCCTCATTCTTCCAGATTGCGCGAGCTTCGTCGTCGTCTGTAAAAGTAGTAACCCAAAGCTTTTCTGGGTCAAAACCATAGCCGCCCTTATCTTGAGGAGTTGTTAAAAGCTCCCAAGCATAGTGGATTGCTTCTTCTTTAAAATAGTCACCAAAGCTAAAGTTTCCAACCATTTGGAAGAAGGTGCCGTGACGAGTGGTTTTGCCAACTTCGTCAATATCGAGCGTACGCACGCATTTTTGGTTAGACGTCATTCTGCGCGAAGGAGGTGTTTGCTCTCCCAAAAGATAAGGTATGAATGGAACCATGCCTGCAATCGTAAAAAGCGTCGTTGGATTTGGAGAAATCAGCGATGCCGAAGGCACGACCATATGGCCATTCTTGGCAAAATAATCAAGATAACGCTTTGCAATTTCTGCTGTGCGCATGGGTACGAACTCCTTTTTTATTTATCAGACTTAGTATAAGACTACTTAGTATAAGACTTATTTGTAAACGAATCGTCACGTTTATCGGCGTACTTGTCGGCATACTTAGAGTTAAGCTGCGACTCGTGGGCTTTTCTGCTGGAATTAAAATCATTGTACAAAGACAAAATCGTGCTTAAAGTAAGATTCTTTGGGTCTTTATCGAAGAAGAAATTCCTAGCGCTTTGTGGGAACTTTTCCTTAACGTACGCGCGAGCCTTTGTAACAGACATAACTCCCATTACAAAACCGATGCAAATCCAAAATAAACGCTTAAACATCACTCCCCCTTAGGCATAAATGACTCGCCAGAATTTGCCGCGTGCCTAGCAGAAGATTCTGCAGCATCCGTTGGAACAGTAGCTTTGTTAAAGAATGCGTTAAAAGTATCTTTAAGCGCGTAGCAAGCAGAGGCAATTTTAACAACTGGCTTTCCAAGAAAAGCACCATACAAATCCGTAAGAGCGCCAACATTTGTAGCAGTAGTGCGAGCGGCTCCCGTAACGGCATTAACGTCTTCTAAGGTTTTGTTCACTTGCTTTACTGTAGTAACAGATTCGTCGATAGCAGGCAAAGCGTGTTCGCCCGATTCCTTAACGGTTTGAGCAATCTGATTAAACATTTTACCCAGCCTAATAAGCGGATAAATCATAAATCCCGAAAGCACCGCAAACGAAATAGCCGCAATTAGAGCAGCAATGTCTCCAACGCTCATCGTAACCTCTTTCCTGCTGTTTTGCACACGACTACCCACGCAATGTATTTAAAAGATTAACGAAGAGTCAAGACTCTTTTTAAAAATTTAACGAACAATTTTTTAGCAAACTTATTGTATTTACTCGTTGTATCCCTTAATTGTTATAGCCTGATCGATTGGAACTGCCGTGTTGAAATCAAGGCGAGTTACACTTCCATTTTGCGGGCGTTCGCTTAAATCGTAACCAACAGGCGCAAAACGATGCATAAGACTTAAAAGCGTGTTTCCGTGGGAGATTTGCAAAACGTTGTCTCCGTCTTTTAGCGCTGGGTTGCTGGCGATTATATTAAAACCACCTTCAACGCGCTTCCAATATTCAATATCTGACTCCGCATCGTGGAATGGGTCGGCCTCTTTAAGCATGTCTCTAGTTGCAGCCAGCCCAAACTTTTCAACGATTTCGTTATATGTTTTTGCTCCGTGAGGCGCACCTGCAGCCCACCAAGCCATATTCATATCTTGACCTTCAAAATAGCCGTAGCATTGCTCGCGAAAATGCATATCGCTTACAAGCTGTGGGCGTGCATGAGTGTGCTTTTCGTTTTCGATTAAAATGCGCTCAGCTGTGATTTGCGCGCGAGTTGTATCGGAGCAATATGCGGCAGCAAAAACAACGCTCTTAAGCTTTTGAGCCGCTAAATCGGCGTCTTTAAGCCCTTTTGGAGTTAATGGAGAATTGCTCCAGCCTTGCAAGCGATTGTAACAATTAAACATGGTTTGGCCATGACGAACTAAATAAAGATGCAGCAACATAACTTAATCATCTCACTTTTTGAGTAAAACGCGCAAAAATTAGACTGATTAAAACTAATCAAAACTGACTAATCAATGCTGACTAATCAAAACTGACTAATCAAGATCAACATCTCCTAATTCTTGGAATCGCTTTGCAATCAGCTCTGGAGTGGTATCGGAAATCCAAGACGCCATTCCCGCTTCCGACCCAGCCAAATACTTGATTTTATTGGCATCTCGCATAAACGAGAAGAATTGCAAATTAAGGCGATAATGCGAACGACGAGAATCGTGTACAGGAGCTTGATGCCATGCTGCAACGTAAGGCAAATCAACGAATTCGCTAGAAGAAGAATCGAAAGCTAACGAATTACCTGCAGATGCAGATTCTCCCGCGTTCAAAGGCGATAATCCAAAGAACTTATTAGCACGCCTAAGAAGAGTTATGTAGATTTGCGCCAAATCCCAACGCTCTTGATCGTCAAGCTGATCCAAAGTAAGAACGTCTCGAACAGGAGCAACATGCACCTCTAGCGGCCAACGCGCGGCAGCTGGAACATACGCAACCCAACTGTGATTATGCATAATCACGCGCTTTTTAGCCTCAATCTCTGAATTCATTAAATCCTTAAGAAGATTGCTACCCGTGCGCTCAAAATAAGCCTCCGTGTGGCGCAACTCCTGCTCCAACCTAGGGGCAATAAATGGATACGCATAAATCTGACCATGAGGATGATGCAAAGTCACGCCAATCTGGCTTCCGTGATTTTCAAACGGATAAATCTGCTCAATTCCTTCGATTTGGCTAATTTCTGCGGTTCTAAACGCCCAAGCTTCAACAATTGTGCGCATACGCAAAACGGAAAGATTAGCTGGCAGCATGTCTTCGTTGGAGCTAAAGCAAATCACTTCGCATCGTCCAGCCGCAGGAGCCTGCTTCCACAGCGGATTTCCATCAACGTATGTTGTTGTGTTTGGAACACCCGCAACCTTTGCCATAGCTGGGTAGCGATTTTCAAAAACAACAACGTCGTAATCTTCGTCTGGAATTTCGCCATTTTGGTACTCGCACTGTGGCTTTCTGCCAGCAAATGGGTCGATTCTTGATTTAGTAGAATCCGCCGCAGAATCCGCCGCAGAACCATGATTATTTGAATCCGCACTAAGAATAGTAGCTGGTCGCTTTGCCCACAACCTAGACATTGGAATCCAGTCCCCAGTAAGCGGATCTTGTCGCATTTGCGGCGCCTCGCTAGGAACCTCATTTCCATTTTCATCAACACGCGAAGTAAAGCGATACGGCAACTTTCTAGGGTCAATCAGCTCCCTTGTTTTGTGGCCGCTAACATATTCTGGATTGTCGTCTATGTAGAAAAAGTCGCGACCGTCGGAAAGCTTTGTTGCTGTAATGCGAATATGCTCGCGCGCGTAGGTTCCTGGGCGGTACAACCTATACGGATACTCTCCGCCAAAATCGCGAATCGGAGCTTGCACTGGGCGCGGCGGCTCTTGCGAATCAATATCGCCTAAAACCGCAGGCATTTGCTGCGTTGCGTACAACGAATCGCGCACATCTGCCGCAGCTTCTCCTTCCGCTTGAGCCACAAGGCTACTAAGCGACGAATCCCCAACACCCGTGCTTGTAATCTTGCTCATAACCGTCTCGTTTGCACCGCCAGCTTTGTTTCTAGCGCGAATCGCCTTAACGTCTATTGCGTCAAAAGCATCTGTATCTTCTAGGCTTTTTTCGACTTCTCGCTCATCTGCCTTCTTGTGCTTCGAAGCATCGTCAATCTCGAATCCTGCAGCTGCTCCGCCTTCAAAGCCACCGCCTGGGCCTGCAAATCCAGCCGTAGTTGGAATATTGTGCAACCCATCAATCTTTTTAGGCTCTACCACAAAACCACCCCTTCAAAAGTATTATTGGTAACGTCTAATGCATGTTTGCAAATTGCGCGCGCGGCATTTTGTTGTGAGGCTAGCGCATTCGCTTTGGTATTTTGTTGAGACATCTTTGACTCCATCGTCTCTTTTACTCTTTGTCTTCTTTGTCTTCTTTGTCTTCTTTGTATTTATTACGTTTTCTTGTTTTTACGTTTTCTTGTTTGTATCTTATTTTGTATCTTATTAATCACACGCTTTAGACGCTTAGTTATCTATTATATATTTTCTTATTCAACACTCGCACAATGTTATATTTTGTAACATAACGGGCGCTGTTGTAATTATTATATGTGATTTTGTTTTGTTATTAAAGTGTTTTGTTGCAAAATGTGCGGTTGCTTGCGACCTTTCCCTAACAAAAGTTAATACGCACCAACACATAACCAGCTTTTGGCATAATTCATACTGCTTTTATACGAGCACACTACGCGCTAAGCAAAAAGGCAGGTCGTCGCGCCTGCTTTTGTTTCCCAAAACACCAAAAATGGGAACAAACGCGGGGAAAAATAAACAAACACGGGCAAGTGTTCTTGCTTTTGTTCCCAAAATCGGCCAAAACGTAAACAAACACGGG
>NZ_JBVBJP010000005.1:0-95166 GCF_055452355.1 Gardnerella rara | reverse complement strand
TTATTATTCATGATTAGGTTATTGTGCCCGTGTTTGTTCCCTTTTTTGGGGTTTTGGTAAACAAACACGGGCAAAAATAAACAAACACAAGAAAACCATTCGCGCGTGATTCACGCGCTTACTATAGTGCGATTGTAGCAAAACTTGTTAGCGTAAAGAATCTTGTTAACGTTCTTGTTAGCGTAAAGAGTAGTGTATAAGTGTAGCTTTAATACAATTAAACTGATTAAACGGAAGTATGTATGAAAAAGGCTCTTATTAATATTGATTACACGAATGATTTCGTGGCAAGCGATGGCTCGCTTACAGTAGGAGAGCCTGCACAAAAGCTCGAGAAGCGCATTACCGAGATATCGCAGCAGTTCCTAGATGATGGCGAGTTTGTGGTCTTTGCAATTGATACGCATCATCTAAACGATCCGTATCACCCAGAAACTAAGCTTTTCCCACCTCACAATATTGCTGGAACGCACGGTCAGAAACTGTATGGAGCGCTTGGCGATTTTTACGAAGCAAATAAAGATAAGAGCAACGTGTATTACATTCATAAGACGCGCTACTCGTCGTTTAATGGCACAGATTTACTGATTAAGCTGCGTGAGCGCCATATTGAGGAATTGCACTTGGTGGGAGTTTGCACGGATATTTGCGTGCTCCACACTGCTGTTGACGCGTATAACCTTGGATTCAAGATTGTGGTTCACAAAGATGCAGTCGCAAGCTTTGATCCGCAAGGTCACGAGTGGGCGCTTCGTCATTTTAAGACTTGCCTTAATGCGGATATTGTAGAGGGCTAGTCGCAGTTTGTTGGCAGCTTTTTGCGCTAGCATATGCGTTATTTTTGCTAGTCTTATTTTCCTATCTTTCTATCGTCTATCTTGCAAAACCCAAAGTACTTTGGAAAATGTCAGATAGAATTGCCAAATATATCCTATTTTCGCTAATTCTATCTTGCAAAACCCAAAGTACTTTGCTAAATTGAAGATAGAAGTGGAAAGAAAAGGAATGTGAATGATTTTCAATCGTCAAAGGTACATAAAGAAACTTAACCAGCTTAGTTGGAATGGCTTGGTTAAAATCATTACTGGTGTGCGCCGCGCGGGGAAATCCTTCATTCTTAATGAGCTGTTTTATAATTCTCTTATTTCTCAAGGTGTTTTGCAGAATAATATTATTCGGTTTGCCTTTGATGCAGACGAAGATATTGATCGTCTTGAGCTATTCGCAAATGGCGAACCAGTAAAAATCGCAGATAAAAAACTTGGCTACGTTATCAATGCTAAAGTGTTCCGTCGCTACATTGCATCGCAAATAAATGATAGTGACAAGTTTTACATTTTCCTCGACGAAGTGCAATTGCTTGATAATTTTGTTGGTACACTTAACAGTTACTTAAGGCACGCAAATTTAGACATATATGTTACTGGATCTAACTCCCGTTTTCTTTCATCGGACATTGTTACTGAATTTAAGGGGAGGAGCACAGAAGTTCACGTTCAACCTCTTACTTTTGCCGAATACATGGAAAGTTCTAGCAAAACGATTTCAGAATCTTGGGCAGATTACATTGTTACTGGCGGAATACCGCTTGTAGCTAGAATGCAAAATGTTGAGGAACAAATAAAATACCTTGAAAATCTTGTTAAAGAAACTTATTTGAAAGATGTAGTTCAGCGAAACGGCGTGCGAAAAGAGCAGGCTCTTTCTGAAACGCTGCAAGTAATAGCTTCGTCAATAGGCGCTCCTGTTAACCCAAGGAAACTTTCTAACACGTTTATTAGCCACGGATATGGAGAAATTACTTCAGAAACTGTTAGTCGTTTTATAGACTACTACAGTGATGCTTTTCTTGTAAGTAAAGCTCAAAAGTATAATATTAAGGGCAAAAAATACATTGATTCCTTGTTCAAAATTTACTTTGAAGACATTGGGGTACGCAACGCTTTGCTTAATTTTAGGCAAATCGAAGAGTCGCATATTATGGAAAATGTTATATACAACGAATTAAGGTATCGCGGATATAACGTGGATATTGGCGAAATGAATATTGCCGAAAATACTGGTCGAAAAGATAGAAATAACCATGATATTTATGCGCAAAAATCTTTGGAAATAGATTTTATCGCTACTTTGGGAAGCGAAAAATATTATATACAATCTGCGCTCGCTATGACGACGGAAGAAAAATCATTGCAAGAAAAGCGCTCGCTTTACTATATTGATAATTCTTTCAAAAAGATAGTAGTTACGAAAAATGGATTGCATGCTACAAGAGATAATCGTGGGGTAGTCACCATGGATCTATTCGATTTTTTGCTTAACGAAGACAGTCTTAAGCGGTGATTTAATAGAATACTATTGAGGCATGGCGATGTCTGAGTGAAGAATGCCATGTGTGCTTTATAGCTTTTTATTGTGCTGATTTTGTATGCAACGCCTATTTACTTAATTGATAAATAGGCATATACTTATATGTGTGAAGCGAAAAGAGTTGGAGAAAAGACTCAATCAATGAGTGCTACTGAGCATGATAATGCAACGACTTGTTTGCAAAATGTGACCGCTATAGCTCGCAGATGCGATGGCTGGTGGGCTATAGAAGTGCCAGAAATACCCGGATTATTTACTCAAGTACGTAGGCTTGATCAGGTTGCAGCAATGGTAAAAGACGCTGCTGCAACGTTAAATGTTAAAGTCAATGGCGTGAAAGTGACTCCGAAACTTAGTGAGCAAGATGAGCTTATGCTTCAACATATGTTAGATGCAAAATCGGCAGCTATAAAAACTCAAGAAGAAGCGTCTATGCTTATGCGTGAAACGGTCCGCTTATTAAGGAATCAGGGATTGACGGTTCGTGATGTTGCAGAGCTTACGGGAGTTACTCCGCAGCGAATAAGCTCGCTTAAAGCTTAGTGATTTAATCACAATGTGGTTGAGACTGTGCGCAAGTAAGTTGCTTAGTAACGCATAAACTCTATGCAAAATAAATCATTAACAGATAAATAATAAAGGCCAAGCCGTAGTATGCATGGCTACAGCTTGGCCTTTGAAAATTGCGATATGTTTTTAAGTTAAAATCGCAGTCTAATGCTTTTATTTATTCTTGGCAATTCCAAGAGCTTTTGAACTTTCATCCTTGTCAAGACCTATAAATAAAAGCACAATTATGCCAATAATCAGCGGAACATAACCGTATCCAGATCCGTGGATTATGCCGAATATTTCCATAAGCCCATTTGCTATTACAGCTAGTGAGGATACGATAAAATATAGTTGCGCGCACCACGGTTTTTTAATGAGAAACATGGTTGCAAGGCCAAATAATCCAGCGATAATTTGAGGCACTCCCCATAGATAATCATTACGCATTACAATCAGCGCAATTCCGCTAGCAAGAAATACGCCATTGGCTATTGTCCAAAATACGGACGGAATTTGTGCTTTTGTATCTTCTAAATTACTCATATTCTTCTCCTTCTAATACAAGAAAATAATTGCGTATATAAAACCTTTACAATTTATAAATTAATGGCGCGCTAAAAGGTAAACAATATCTTGTATATGAAAACCTTTACAAATAATTACTAATCAAAACTACTCAAGATTCATTAATCTTTTAAACTGAATCAGTAAAGTATACTATTTATACGGTTATGTTCATTTTTTAAAGGGATAACTGCATTACATTCCCAATACTTGCCAAAGGCTCGAAAATAAAGTGAACCGCCTAAATGCTTTAGGGTATCGCGATGGAGCAGAAGCCCTTTTTGAGATACTGCGCGAATCGCATCTTTACTTTTCTTGCCCAAAAATCGAACATTGAACTGTTTTATAACAATTTGTTTTTTACGTATCGAAATTCTGATGTAATAAACTAGGGAAGCATATTTTCGCATGTTCAAATATAGCTCTTCGATTAATTCAATAACTTCACAGATGATTTCATCGCTAATGTCTTCAGGAATATCGTTACTAGATATATTGCATATGGATCTTCCTTTTAATCCACATGATTCATTGATTGAGTCGTTCATTTGTAGCGTATCTTCAATGCGCTGAATGAACTCGCTTCGAGCATCATGCTTAGCAGTATTTCCACGTAGAATGTCGATAATATTATGACCTTCCTCAAAAGCCTGATCTGCCAAATCATTTATTTCTTCAATAGCTTCTCGTTGCTTTTTAGAAATAGACTTGTCAAGTAATGCTATTTTACTTTGTAGTGCAATATCTGCAATCTTATTAGTTAATTTATCGTGCATTCGCACAGCCAAATTAAGATTATTAATTGTTTGCTTGTCTTTTTCATAAAGAACCATTTTTTGGTGATAAATGCGCAAAATAATACCAGTGCAAACGCAAAATATATTTATTAAAAGGTAAGCAATAAGATACTTGAAAGACAAAGTTGATAGGTATCGGTATGCAACGTAGTGTAATGCATCTAGTACTAAGAATAAAGGTAGCGTAAATTGAATCGGATATAAATATGAAATAAAAACAAATGATATGATGAGCCCGAAAGTTACTGGTGGAAGATTCAGACTAGGAATAGCAAGAATGCTGAGATGCACAAAAATATAGCACATGCTCATAAAATGCGGGAGCAAGCAAAGGAACAGATTCATAGCAGCAAGAATCATGTAAACTATAACAAGTTGTATTGTGCTATTGTCGCTATTTGAGTAAATATATGCATCCATTGCGCTTGACAAACATCCCAATAGCAAAAATGTTTTATTGTCAATAAGCTTTTCTCGCAAACGACGCATTAAGAAAATAATCATTGTGTATCATTTCCTAAATATTCATCATGCAGCCATGTGGTAATAAGTTGTGAACGATTCGTCACATTCAACTTTTTGAACACGCGACGAAGGATAGTTTCCACAGTACAAGTTTCAACAAATAAACGTTTAGCGATTTGCGCATTGGTCATGCCTTTACTGCACAACTTTACAATTTCAGTCTCATGATCCGTTAAAGCAAGGCGTCCCTTTTTTGGCTTATTTTGCAAACGTTGAAATGCTGTCATCGTGTCGTCAAAATGAAGATTACCTATTATTTGCGGCTTGAATGTGCCATGGGCAATACTGCTAAGCATGGCGCAAATAGTTTCTGGGTGGTTCTTTCCAACAATGCCTTGTGCGCCTGCTGTTGATGCTTTTAAAGCATAATCGTTGATAGGGAATGAAGTTATAGCAATTATTATTGGGAGTGAGTATCTTCTTCGCAATTCGTATAATATTTTAATTCCCGAAACCCCAGACATATACATGTCAATTAGCAGCACGTCTGGGCATTGATTTTGACAAAACTGAATTGCTTGATCGGCGTACGCGGATAACCAGCAAATACTGCAGGATGGAACAACCTGTTCAATATATGTTTTTAGGCCGTGTAGACAAAAACAATCATCATCAACAATGCCAACAGTAATATGCTTTGCTGCCATACTGCTCCTTTATAAAAGCATTATTTAAGTAATAATAATACTTGAATTTGTATAAGGAATATCTTGTCTAGGAAAACCTTTACAAATGGAATCTTATAAAGGTAGTCGCTGAGAGATTACGGGGGTTACTCCGCAGCGAATAAGCTCGCTTAAAGCTTAGTGATTTAATCACAATGTGGTTGCGTCTATGCGCAAGTAACTCGCTCAGTAACGTATAAACTCTATGCAGAACAAATCATTCTCTGGTATTATGCAAGCTCCAAGAATCATAAATAAAAATCATCATTTAGTGTGATGCAAACTCTTTACGGCGATTATAGGCTATTAAGCAAAAGCTGAAATCCTCAATAAAGTGTCAATCATAAAAGCGTTAATCGTAGCATTATCAGGCACTTTATTTATTTTGGATCAGTTTGAGAGGCTTGTTTCAACGCATCCTATGCGTTTACGAGTTTGGAGAGTGAGGAGCTTTGTATTATGCGTAAGTTTACGAAAGTACTCTTGCTTGCTGCTCTGCCAGTGTGTTTGCTTACTGCATGCTCTGGTAGAGCAGTTGATAATAGTCAACAGCAGGCGTCACATGATTCAGTTCCACTTGTTTCAGTCAAAAAACAGCCTTTAACACAAGTTGTGTCGGGTAAAGCAGCAATAGAACAATCGTCTACCTTTGTTATCACTGCTGTAAGTAGAGGGAATTTTTCTCCATCGGTAAAAGCAGGAAGTGCTGTAAAAGCTGGAAGTGTTCTAGGATACAATGCTGGTAACAAAATTATTGCTCCCGTAGACGCTAAAGTTGTGTCAGTAGCTGAATCATCTGCGGACGTGCCTAAATCTTTCCCACTATTCACTCTTAAATATGAAGGTTTTTCAATAAGCCTTAATGCAAAAGCTTTACTTCGTTCTGCGGATATTACAGATGTTAAAGGTCGCTTCCAAGTTGAAGACGGTGTTGGGCCAACCAATTGTTTGCAAATAGTACAAAGCGGTGGAACTTCTACCGATATTGCAGCTTCGGGTAGTAGCAAGAATGATAGTGCTGATTCGACTCAAACAGATGAGTCGAGTTTGCAAAGTACACCTAGCGTATCGTCAAAAGTTTTAACGTGTTTAATAGATAAAAGCGCAGAAGTAGAATCAGGTCAAAATGCGACGCTTGTTTTTAATGGCAAGCATAAACAATCAGTTCTAACACTGCCCGTTAGTGCGGTTGCTGGAAGAGTTCAAAAAGGCTTAGTCTCATACAAAAAAGGCGATAATTGGGAGAGTAAAGAAGTTGGTCTTGGAATAAGTGACGGCGCTAATATTGAAATTACGTCTGGTTTGCATGAGGGTGATGTCGTAGCAGGTGTTTCTCCTGATCTCATTCCAGGAGTGCAATGATTATGGAAAACAATCCTGTTCCGCTGGTTGAACTACAAGACGTGTCAGCGCGTGTAAAACTAGGCAATGGCGAATGGCTTACCACTGTTAACTCTGCTTCTATGTTACTTAATCAAGGTGAAACATACGCGGTAGTTGGCAGGTCTGGATCTGGCAAAACGAGTCTTATTTCTATTATTGGATTTTTGAATAAAAATTTTACTGGAAAATACTATTATTCTGGCAAGTCAATCCAAAAGTGTAGTGATAATACAGTATCGCATATGCGCGCTCGAAATATTGGTTTTGTTTTTCAAAACTATTCTCTCATTAAGCATTTAAGTATTAGAGAAAATGTTGAGTTGCCGCTTTTATATGCAGGACTACAACAAAGCAAGCAGACAAGAAGAAAAACTATAGAAGAAGCATTATGTGATGTTGGATTGCAAGATAAACTAAACGAATACCCTGGAAGGCTATCAGGCGGTGAACAGCAGAGAGTTGCGATAGCGCGTGCTCTCGTTACTAATCCCGAATTACTTATTTGCGATGAGCCAACTGGTGCGCTCGATAGTAGTACTGGAGAAAAAGTGCTTCAAGTGTTGCATGATCGTGTTCAAGAATCTGGAACAACATTACTATTAGTCACTCATGATATGAAAGTGGCTCGTTCTTGCTCTCACATTTTTACCATGGAAGGCGGTGTTCTTTATGATCATGCTGCTTAAAGATTTGCGCCTGTCTCCTATGAGATCCTTCCTCACAGGTTTTTCAATGTTTATAGGCATCATTGCCGTTATTGCGTCAGTGCTTATCGGCACGGTTGGTAAGGACTATCTTATTGCAACTAACGAACAGCTAAACGGTCGTAGACCAACATACGAGATTACTTTTTCAGCACAAAATTTTGACGAATATTCAGTATTTAACAAATTCTTAAATCGCATTGAATCCGCAAACCGTAACGCTAACGTTATGCTACAACCAAACACTGGACTACTGTTTAGCGCTTCTATGCCAGCCTCGAAGAGTGTAAAAATAAGCAAAGAATATAAGACCAGCAATCTTCAATATGTTGACGCTGTTTACACTACGGCAGGATACAACAAAGTTTATAACTTACCTATTGTAAGTGGAAGATGGTTTAGTAATAGCGCTAAAAGCAACGCATTAGAAATGGTAGTAAACCAATCTGCTAGCAAAAGATACAAGATTGGTGAAGTAGCATTTATTACTTCTCGCAAAACAACACAAATGAGTCCTATAAGGATTGTTGGAGTTGTGAACGATGGCGTAGACTCAGCAAAAGTATACGTGAATATTCTAGGATTATTACGTTACGCTCCAACTCTTTGGGAATATTCTGGAAAAGAAGCTCAAGGCTCAATCTACTGGTTGAATAAAGAAAATCGTCCTCAAAAATCAATTAAATCTTATGTTTCAGATGCTCTTTACGACTGTTGTGGTGGACAAGTAAACGAAATTAGAAGACATGATAATAGTGATGATTACGAGAATGTTATAACAGTATTGCAATTAAGTTTTGCTATCGTAGCCGTATTATTGCTTTTTGTTTCCGCGCTAGGTTTAATCAATATTGGTTTAGCATCGTTGGAGCAGCGCACGCATGAACTGCTTATACGCAGAGCTTTGGGTGCTACTAGATGGTCGATTGCTTCACTTGTGTTAGGCAGTGCGATTATTTTAGCGCTGATAGTTTCGATTGCTGCCGTCGCTGTTTCTTTTGGTCTTGTGTCTATAGCATCAAGTTTTTGGGATGTAGCAAGCCCAGTTAGTCCGCCAGTTTACCCATATGAAGCTGCTATTGGAGCTGTTATTGCGGCTTTTATTACAGCGCTTGCTGGAAGTGTGGTGCCGGCAATAAAAGCATCGCGTTTACAGCCAGCATTAGCATTGCGTTAATTTTCAAAAAATAAGAAAGAAGGAATAATGAATAATCATACTATTGGTAAAGCAACTCTTATTATTGGTGTGCTTAGTGCGCTTCTTATGTTCAATGCTTGTGGAGGAGTAGGCAACAATAATGCGAGTGGTATGGGTGATGCGCGCTCGCAAAATAGTTCACCTAGAGAGACTGTTGATTTTGCTCATATAGAGAAGGAATACCAGGAGTCCGTTGCAAAGCTTAGTTGGCCTGAAAAATATAAAGCTCCTGCAAACTTGGTTGGAGAAGAAAAAGACAGCCAGTTCCAGAGTGGATATGGTGATACGCAAGCATCTAATTATTATCAGTGTGCTTGGGAGCGGCAATGGTTAGACACGTATGCTAGTGATGAACAAGCGGCAAGTAAAGCTTTGCATGAGCTTGAAAAAGTGCCTAGCATGCCGTTTATGGGTCCAGACCGTTGTGATGATGCAACGCGAAACTTTTTCAAAGAGCACATGCGTAAAGCAAAACTAGGAGATCCGTCAGGATTCCAACAGGATGTGCAAACTAATTGTCCTGTGATGTAATTGCATTTGTATGGCTTTATTGCGCTGTCGCACTAAATGGATTGTTATATGCTTCTTTTTACCCATGTTGATGGTGTCCAATAATCTTTGGTAAGCATTGATGGGTATGTTTGTTTACGAGTTTGAATAATCCACAAGGCTATGCCTGTTGAAACAAGTATTACGCCAGCTGCAATCATTATGAATAATGATGAATTTAGATTTCCCCATGCTAGTACGCTTGCATACCCTACGATAATGCCGCATTGCTCCATAATAGAAGTAAAAGTAGTAGTCGCGCCGAGAATGTGTGTTGGTATGCCGTCGAGAAGAGCTGTTTGCCCATAGACGATGGTTGCGTCAAAAATAATACCTGCAATGAAAGCAGAGCAAAGAAAAAGAGCAATCCAATTATTAAGTGCGAAAATAAGTAAAGGAATAGAAAGGAATCCAGGTAATAAAATAGAGTATAAAATCTCATAATGTAGCACAATGTATTTGCATAATAGCGAACCTACAATCATGCCAATGTTAAATATGCTGACTATTGACCCCCACGTGGATGCCGAATGAAAAAGCGTGAGACAATGGTGTGCTCCCATTAGTCTGAATGCAGCAAGCCATGATCCAGATTGTAACGCCGATACTACTCCTAAGACTATTAACCATGGTGTAGATTTCATATAGTGTAGAGAAGCTGCAAAACCAGCAGTTTTATTGCTTCCTGTATTGCTTCCTGTCTTCGTATTGTTTGCGCTATTTTGCGATTGCTGGTTTAGATTAACTAACAGCAGAGGTAGCGCCGCTAGTATCATCACAATAGCAATGCTCGTAAAGAAAATGAGCGGATTACATATATCAACAAATATGCCAGTAATCGCTGGTGCAGCAAGCCTGCTGAGATTAATCCACATGCGCATGCTTGCTAAAAATTTGGTTTTTTCGCCAGTCGGTACGCTATACGCCATCAATACTTTTTGATTAGGTGAAGAAAATGCAGTAAAGAACCCGAATATTATGCCGAGTAGTGTAACCATAATAGCAATAAGATTATGCTGTGCTACTAAAGCGAAACCATATCCAGTACACAATAAGGCAAAGCAGAACGTTAGCGCTATAAACAATCTAGTTGGTGGATATTTATCTGCAATAATGCCGCCAAGCGGTGCTGCTACGCAGGTCATAAGTGCTACGGACACTGCGTTAAGCGCTGCGTGAGATAAGTCGACATGTATTAAAAGATATAGGCTTACGCCAAATCTACAGCTCGTTAAAAGAAAAGCATTAAGCGATAAAACGGCAATAATAAGAGTTGTGCGAATCCGCGCCGCAGCGTTCATTTCCTTCTCTTTTTTTTTTCTTTCATATTATGAATGTCTTTCATATTCTGAATAATATATGCCTCTTGATGTACACCTTTTTCTGGACTGTGAGAGAAATGTGTGTTTTATGCAGTTTATAGGCAGGGGTTGCGGCTACTGGCGATAGTAGGAGAGGAAGCTGGAGAGTTTGCCCATTGCGTCGCGAAGCGTCTGCAAGCGCGGCAAGTAGACTACGCGGAAGTAGCCTGGAGTCTGCCAATTAAAGCCTTTGCCGTGCACAATCAGCAACTTCTGATCGCGAAGCAAATCAAGCGCAAACTGTTCGTCGTCGTGAATGTTGTAGCGAGCAGGATCAAGCTTTACAAACATGTAGAAAGCGGCATCTGGTCGCTCAACGCTTACGCCATCCATCTCTTGAAGCGCGTTATAGCAGTACTCGCGCTGCTCATACACGCGTCCGCCTGGCTCCAAATACTTTTCAACGCTCTGGTACCCGCCCAAAGCAGTCTGAATAATTGATTGCGCAGGAACGTTTGAGCACAAGCGCATATTAGACAGCATGTTAAGTCCCATAATGTAGTCGCGAGCCTTGGATTTATCTCCCGAAAGGCTCATCCATCCAATGCGGAAGCCAGCAATCATATGCGACTTAGAAAGTCCGCTAAAAGTTACGCAGAATACGTCTGGAGCAAGAGAAGCAATCGAAATATGCTTCTTGCCGTCCATAACAAGACGGTCGTAAATCTCGTCCGCAAAAATAATCAAATTAAATTCGCGCGCAATCTTAACAATCTCTTCCAAAACTTCGCGACTATACAGCACACCCGTAGGATTATTTGGGTTAATAATCACAATTGCTTTAGTGCGAGGCGTGATTTTAGAGCGAATATCGGCAATATCTGGGTACCAATGCGATTTTTCGTCACACATGTAGTGCACAGGAGTGCCGCCAGCCAAGCTCGCGCACGCAGTCCACAAGGGATAGTCTGGGCTTGGTATAAGAATCTCGTCGCCGCAATCAAGCAGCGCTTGCATAGAAAGGTTAATCAGCTCGGAAACGCCGTTTCCAGTGTAAATATCTTCCATTTGCACGCCTGGAATGCCCTTAAGCTGATCGTATTGCATAATCGCCTTGCGCGCGGCGAAAAGTCCGCGGCTATCCGAGTAGCCTTCGCAGTCAATAAGCTGCTGCTGCATGTCGTAAATCACTTCGTCTGGAGCGCGGAATCCAAAAGGCGCAGGATTTCCAATGTTGAGCTTTAAAATATGCGTTCCGTTTGC
Organism: Gardnerella rara; assembly: GCF_055452355.1. Classification (NCBI taxonomy): domain Bacteria; kingdom Bacillati; phylum Actinomycetota; class Actinomycetes; order Bifidobacteriales; family Bifidobacteriaceae; genus Gardnerella; species Gardnerella rara. The sequence continues at coordinate 83,295 of NZ_JBVBJP010000005.1, read as the reverse complement.
TTCCATGCGGTTTGCTTCTTCTACAACTGGGCCGCGAACGTCGTAAAGCACGTGTTCAAGTTTGGTGGATTTGTTGAAATTTCTACGTTTAAGTGTTTTGGAAAGCTCTTCTTCTGTTAATTTGCGATTTTCTTCGTGCTGCTCGCTGCAATCTGCTGGCGACTTTTGCGCGGTTTTTACGCAAGAATGGCCACCTTTAATCGAATTGCTGCCGATTCCATTGCTGCCGATTCCAAGAATTTCTTCGAGCATATCTCGTACGTCTTTGCGAGGCTCAGTTTTGCCACTTAAATATTGACTTAACTGGCTTTTGCCAAGCTTATGGCCACTTTTTGCTGCAAGCTCGATTACATCGATCTGCTTGTATCCCTTGATTTTCATGGCCTTTTTAAGGTCGTTTGCAAAATTCTGTGCCATAATCCGTCTTTCTTTACACCATCTTATAGAAGCTTATAAAATCAGCATTCGTAAATTGAACAAACGTACAACAAAGTTCAAAATAGAAGCTATAAATTGAACTTTGCGGCGATTAAAAGACAATTTTACGCGCCAAAACGCATTTTGCAAGCCTAAAATTGAATTTATTTTGAATTTTGATTGAATTTTTACTGAGCAATAATTAAGAATTGAACTAAAAAGACATTAAATTGAACTTATTGATTCCCGACTTTGTTCCCTTTTGCCCGAAAATGTTTACGTTTTGGGTCAAATGGTAAACAAAAGCAAGAAAAAGGGAACGAATACAAGAAAAAGGGAACAAACGCAAGCGAATCAGCGCAGTTTGTTGCGGTGATACTATGGGTTACATGTATTTCTTTACTCCGCGCAGATGTGAATCTACCCAAAAAATAATGTACGCCAATAAAGGGCAGGCTCTTATGGCAGCGGATAAAAGCTTTAAGGAGCGCGGAGCAAAACTTTGGGTTTATAAATGCGATTATTGCGGCAGCTGGCATTTAACGCATTCAAATCCTGCGATTCGTAAGTACTGCGATATGCGCTCGCGGTTTGAAACAACCAAACCTAAGTCTAGAAAACGCGGATACAAGCCGCGTATGCGCTAAAAATCAGTAAATTAGTAAATCAGTACTTAAAAGTAAATCCTTGCGCATTAAGCTGCGATTCGCAGCTGTGGTTTTTGGCTCCAGGGTCCACCGCAAGCTTTGCGATTTGCGCGCTGAACGCGTCCACTGGCCTATCTGCATTACGCAAATCGTAGTATTTATGCACTCTTTCGTCGAAGCTTGCCAGATTTTCAAGCAAAACGTCATCGCTACTAGGGTATTCATTTTCAAAAAATTGCATGCCAGAATCCATGCGCGGCTTTAGCTCTGGGCTTTGATCTGGCTCGCCAATCGCAAGCCCAAGAACGGGGTACGTGTATTTGGGCAACTTCAAAAGTTCAATTAGCTCGGGAATGTTGTTTAAAATTGAACCAAGAATTACGCAACCAAGTCCAAGCGATTCCGCGGCTGTTTCCATGGCATGTAGCGCAAGAACCGCATCGTTCTGCGACTGCGAGAATCTGTAGCCCGTTTTAAGAGTAAAGTCGTCTCCGTCTGTGTCAATTCCGCTTTTTCGCGCGATTGCAGCATTTCTGTGCTGATCTATTACGAATACGTACAAAAGTGGCGCTGTGGCTATATAAGCCTGATTTCCAAGCTGGGAAAGCTTTTGTTTAAGACTTTCGCTCGTAATTTTAATAGCCGACCAATCGTTTAAAAATTGACTGCAAGCTGAGCGCTGTGCCGCCGCTTCTAGTGTTTTTACAACATCTTCGCTAATCGGATTGTTTTTAAAAGCGCGTATAGATCTGCGATTAAGAAGCGTTTGAATAGTTTGATTCGCATATACGTTCTGCGCGTCGTTTTGTTCGCCGTCTTGCGCATTATTCTGTACATTACTCTGAGTTGACATCATGTTTTTATGTTAATGGCAACGAAATACCAAATTGAAATACCAATTAGAAATTGACATGTAAAAGTGTTATAAAAGTGTTATAAAAGTGAGCGAACTTGGCAGTGAAGCCAGTTTGTATGTAATGGGTTTAGATTTGCGCTAAGGCACCAAGCGCAGATTTTTTACTTGTTGGCGGTGCTAAGGCGGCGTGGATTATGCTGAACAGTATTGACGTTGACGTTAATGGTGGTTCATTTAGCGCAGATTCGTACGCGATTCAAGACGTTCCAGCAACATGCTCGGGCGCGCCCGAAGGGCGACTCGTGCTTTTGCGCCACGGTCAAACTGTTTGGAGTAAATCTGGCCAGCACACAGGCCGCACCGATATTCCACTAACACAAGTTGGCCGCAATCAGGCTATAAACGCAGGCGCCAGGATTCGCCAGGCTTTTCCAAACGGCTTTAGCGAGGATTGCCAGTTTGTAAGCCCGCTTATTCGCGCTCGCCAAACCGCTCAGTTGGCCGGATTTACGCATTGCACGTCGCTAGAATACGCCGCCGAATGGGATTACGGCTGCGCAGAGGGGCGCACAAGAAAAGACGTTTCTACGCTAAGCGGCGTTGAGTCATGGGATGTTTGGAAAGATGGCCCTAAAGCTCTGCCAGATTTTATGTCGGATTCTAGCGAAGAAGTTTTGCCAAGCGGAGAAACTGTAAAAGTGGTGCGCTCTAATGGAGAATCTTTACAAGATGTTTCTAATCGCACTCAAAAAATAATCGACTCTGTTTTGCCAAAACTTAAAAGCGGCAAAGATGTGATTATTGTAGCTCACGCGCATATTCTTAGGATTTTAGCAACCAGATGGCTTGGGGTAGATGCCCAGCAGGCGCGCTTACTTCGATTAGACACCGCGCACTATTGCGCACTTGGAACATATAAAGGCGATCGTGTAATCGTTCGCTGGAATTGCTGATTTTTGCTTGCTAAAAATATGCGACACGCCGCTATATCAACACTGCTATCGTTTGCAATATTTTTATATTTGAGGCATAATAAAAAATGTCGAAAGGGCACCTAGGGGTGCGGCGGCCAAAAGGTAGGCCGACGGCATAGGAGAAAGGTTCGATGATGAATCGTACAATTAAGTCAACAATTGCGCTTGTAGCTTGCTCAGCAATGGCATTTGGTGCGCTCGCTGCATGCGGTTCTAGCTCTTCGGATTCTTCCGATAAGGGCAAAGTTTACTTCCTTAACTTCAAGCCAGAATCTGCTGATCAGTGGAAGGAAGTTGCTAAGGAATACACCAAGAAGACTGGCATTCCTGTAAAGGTTCAGAATGCTGCTTCTGGCACTTACGAGCAGTCCCTTAAGAGCGAAATCAGCAAGGGCGATGAAGCGCCTACACTGTTCCAGGTTAATGGTCCTGTTGGCTACGCAAGCTGGAAGGATTACACCGCAGATCTTAAGGATACCGAGCTTTATAAGCAGCTTCAGAACAAGGATATTGCTCTTAAGGACGGAGATAAGGTTGTTGGCGTTCCATACGCAATGGAAACCTACGGCTTGATTTACAATAAGGCTTTGCTTAAGAAGTACACCGAGCTTAAGGACGCAAAGGTAAAGTCTGCCGAAGAGATTAACTCCTTCGATAAGCTTAAGGCTGTTGCAGACGACATTCAGGCTCGTAAGGGTGAGCTTGGCGTTGATGGCGCCTTCACTTCTGCTGGCTTCGATTCCAGCTCTGATTGGCGCTTTAAGACCCACCTTGCAAACCTTCCTCTGTACTACGAGTTCAAGGAAGATCATGTTACCAAGCAGCCAGCAAAGATTAAGGGTACATTCCTTGATGGCTACAAGAAGATTTTCGATCTTTACATTACAGATTCCACCACTCCTGCAACTCAGCTCAGCTCCAAGACTGGTGAGGATGCAAACTCTGAGTTCTCGCTTGGCAAGGCTGTGTTCTATCAGAATGGTACTTGGGCTTGGACCGACTTGCAGAAGGCTGGCATGAAGGCCGAAGACCTTGGCATGCTCCCAATCTACATTGGTGCTAAGGGCGAAGAAAAGCAAGGCTTGGCTACTGGTTCCGAGAACTACTGGTGCATTAACGAGAAGACTTCGGATGCCAACAAGAAGGCAACCAAGGACTTCTTGAAGTGGGTTCTTACCTCTGATTACGGCAAGGAAGCTATGTCTAAGAAGATGGGCTTCACCACTCCATTCAAGAGCTTTGCAGATATAAAGTCTGAGAATCCTTTGACTGCTGCTGCTGTTGAAGATGCTCAGTCTGGCAAGACTCCTGTAAGCTGGAACTTCACTATGATGCCATCTGACAACTGGAAGAACGATCTTGGCTCCGCTTTGCTTGAGTATGCTCAGGGCACTGGCAAGTGGGATAAGGTTAAGAGCGCCTTCGTTGACAATTGGGCTAAGGAAGTTGCTCAGGCTCACGAAGATCAGGATTAATCCAAAGAATTGGGTTAAAACTGGCTCATTAAATTCATAATTTAATATATGTCATTTTTGTAATTGCATTAGCACAGTGCATTAGTGACAAGTAAAAGAGCTTCAAGCCTAATGGTTTGAAGCTCTTTTTTAGTGTAAAGATAGTTGATAATTGTTAGCCGTTAGCTGTTAGTCGTTAGTCGTTAGTCGTTAGTCGTTAGTCGATAGTCGATAGCAACTAGCTATTTTCAATCTGACTTGTGCTAGATCTAACTATAAGCTGTGCAGGAATGGTAATGTATCTGCAGATTTTGCTTAAGTAATCGCCATTAATCAAAGACAAAGTCATTTTGGCTAGGCTTTTTGCCATCTCAACAGGGTCTTGACGAATTGTTGTTAGCCCCGTTTCTCTTGCGTAGAAACTATCGTCAAAGCCAATAATCGAAACGTCTCCAGGAGTACTGTAGCCGCTTCTAGAAAGCTGGAACATAAGCGGAATTGCTATTGCATCTTCTTGGCAGGCGATTGCCGTTGGAACGTTTGTATTGCTTAAAAGCGAAGAAACGATTGAGCTTATGCGGTCGGCGCCTTCGGGTGCTGCGATTTCTATAGGAGTAATGCCGTTAATTTTGCATTCGTCAATAAAAGAATGGTAGCGCTGCAAAACGCTAAAATGCAGGGAAATATCGCGGTTTGTGCGAATGTAGGCAATGTTTTTATGGCCTAAACCAATAAGATGACGTGCCATAAGCCTAGCGCCTTGATCGTCATCTATGTTAATAGTTGCGTCAAAGTTGCAATCCAAAGGATTCACGCAATTTATTCCCAAAACTGGCACGCCAGTGGCTTTTAAAGAATCAACTTCCTCCTTGTTTACGTCGAATGAGCAAACAATCACAGCATCTGCATTTCTGCGCGTAGGAAGCATGTTAAAGAATTCCGCGCGCTCTTGACTGCTAGATATTTGGAAGACTGAAAGGTCGTAGCCAGCTGGGTGAAGAACTTGATTTAGGCCTTGCATAATAGACGCAGTAAACCAGAGTCGCATGCTGCCGCTAATAAGAAGCGCAACTCTTAGCGTTCTTCCAGATTTTAAAGCAGCCGCAGAACGCGATATTGAAAAGTTTAGTTTTTCGGCAATAGTCAATACTTTGTTGCGGGTTGCTGCAGAAACTAGGTCTGGGCGCGTAAACGAGCGTGAAACAGTAGATACTGATACGTGCGCTTGGCTGGCAACGTCTTGAATATTGGCCGGCATGTGAACTCCTTTATTCGCACAGCAAAATATTTCGTCAATATCTTCATTAATATTACTAAAATATGTACAAAGTTAGTGTACAAGCTGCGTAGCATACGCGATTTGCGCCTGCTTAATTTGCATTTATTACACAAACGTTTGCAATACGAACAATAATAGCAGGTTTTGCCGTAAAATCGCCAAAAATTAGGATTTTTTTCACATTTGTTTTTTAGTATTTTTTGCTGCGACATGCAAAAAATGACAACGTTTGACATTACTGTTACATGTAGTAATATAAAAGTATTGATTCGGGCGCGGCTGCTCGTTCAGTGACGTACTCAAGGAGGAGAAAGTGACGAATTATGATTAATATGAGTGGAAAGGCAATACGCAAGTGGTGGGCGTTATTTGCTCTGCCAACGTTTGCCGCTTTTGTAATTGGCTTTTTAGTGCCATTTGTAATGGGCGTGTATCTTAGCTTTACTAAGTTCCACACTGTTACCGACGGAAAGTTTGTTGGAATACGCAATTATCGCAAGGCTTTGCGCGACCCACACTTCCTTCATTCGTTAATATTTACAACGGCTTTTACGATTGTAACAACAATTGTTATTAATGTTATTGCATTCGCAATTGCCTACATGCTTACAAAAAAGTTTAAAGGATCCAACCTGTTCCGCACAGTGTTCTTTATGCCAAATTTGATTGGCGGCATTGTTTTGGGCTACGTTTGGCAGGTAGTGCTTAATGGCATCTTGGGCTATTTTGGCCGCGCTATTACCTATTCTGCAACGTATGGATTCTGGGGCATGGTTCTTTTGATATGCTGGCAGCAAATCGGCTATATGATGATTATTTACATTGCAGGTTTGCAGGCGCTTCCAGGAGACGTTATTGAGGCGGCAGCAGTTGACGGCGCAAGCCCAGCTCAAACGCTGTTTAAGATTACGATTCCTCTTATGATGCCTTCTATTACGGTTTGCACGTTCTTAACTGTTACAAACGGATTCAAGCTATTCGATCAGAACTTGGCATTGACTAATGGTGCTCCTTCTAGAAAGTCGGAGATGCTTGCGTTGAACATCTTTAACACGTTCTATGGAAGGATTAACGGCGAAGGTGTTGGCCAGGCAAAGGCAGTTATATTCTTTATTATCGTTGCCGTTATTGCCTTGGTTCAGAACAAGTTGGCAACATCTAAGGAGGTGGCAGCATGAACGAGAAAGCTAAGCATCCAGTACTTTGGACCACGCTCTTTTCTATAGTGAGCTTGCTGTGGATTTTCCCAATTGCGTTAGTATTTATGAACTCCTTTAAGTCAAAGGTGTATATTGCTAGCGAGCCATTTTCGTTTACTCCAAAGTCGTTTATTGGCTTTGACAACTACGTTCTTGGCATTAATCGCACCAACTTGCTTATGAGCTTCTGGTGGACGATTGTGGTAACAGTTGGCGCCGTAATTTTGATTCTGCTTTGCACTTCTATGTGCGCTTGGTGGATTGTGCGCGTAAATAACTGGGCTGCAAAACTTCTTTACGTGTTGTTCTTGTTCAACATGATTGTGCCATTCCAAATGGTTATGTTCACGCTTTCCAACATCACTACAAAGCTTGGATTGAACACCCCTTGGGGCTTGTGGATTATCTACCTTGGATTTGGCGCAGGTTTGGCTGTGTTTATTTTCACGGGCGTTGTAAAGGGCATTCCTCAAGAGTTGGAAGAGTCTGCAATGATTGATGGCGCTTCTGTGCCACGCATATTCTTCCAGATTATTGTTCCGATTATGAGGCCAGCGATTATATCCGTTTCTATCTTGCAAACAATGTGGATTTGGAACGACTTCCTTCTTCCTTACCTCACTTTGGATTTGAACAAGTACAAGACGGTTTCTATTGCAGTTCAATATTTGAAGGGCGGCTATGGTTCCGTTGAAATGGGTGCCATGATGGGCTGCTTGGTTATGGCAATTGTTCCAATCATAGTCTTCTACCTAATCTGCCAGAAGTACATTATTAAAGGTGTTATGGCTGGTGCGGTAAAGGGCTGAGATTTTTTCTCCTTCGAATCTCGGCATCTAGCGATGGTGGTTGCACGCGTCTGCAGCCACCATCATTTATATTTATCTCATCATTTATATTTATAATGTATTGTTGGTTAGGATTGCGTTTAAAGCGCGCCATTAGGCAGGAGTGGTTGTAATGATTTCTTTTGGAGGCCCTGATTCAAAGTTTGCACAAGGAATGGAATCGTTTGCAGACGCGGTCTGGCTTACTGTTTTAATGATTATTACAAGTATTCCGCTTATAACAATTGGCGCATCTATTACAGCCGCGCACGAAACAGCTAGAAGAATTGAGCGTGGCGAGGCGCATACAACAGCAATCTACTTTAAGTCTTTTAAGAATAATTTTGTTAAGGCCACCATTATTTGGGCTATTTTAGGGCCACTTTTAGCGCTGATTGTGTGGTCTTGGATTTTCTTGCAACTCACTCCGCTTTTAATAATAAAGTTTGCGATTAGCATTTTGTGGATTATTGTTGCGCAGTGGGTTTTTGCTCTGCAAGCGCGTTTTGAAAACTCCATTGGCCGAACTCTTATTAACTCGCTGATTTTTGGCGTGAGCTATGTGGCAACCACTTTTATGATGTTTTTGCTTGATTGTGTGTTCTTCGCTCTTGTGTATCTTTCGCTAAAGTATTTTTTGCAGGGATTGCCGCTGCTGATTTTGCTTGGATGGGGATCTTTGATTATGCTTCACACGCCGCTTTTGGAGCGCGTGTTTGCTAAGTATGTTGCGGCTAACCGCGATTAGAGGTTAGCGATTTAAGCGGCTAATATGTTAGTGAGGCGAGCATCGCCATAGACGCTCGCCTCACTCAGGACATCAAAAGCGTGATGCGCAAAATGGTGTCTACAAGCCATCCTACGCATCACGCGGAGAGGGAAGAAGTTACTTGCATGAGCAACTTTATGTATTACTAGTATACCTCTAATTGCTCTATTTGCAAAGCTTTTTTAACCTTTCTTTTTACGTTTTTGGTGGTAATTTTACTGTTGTTCTGGGTTATTGGTTAAATTTTTTCACCATTCATAATTTTGGCCATGGAAAGCACTCGTGGAGACTTAAAAACATCGCCCGTGTGAACAACATTGCCATCTTTGTCTGCAAGAGGAATACGCCAATTTGGATATTCCGTACTGGTTCCAGGCTGATTCTGCGAACGCTTTTCTCCAACAGCGTCTACAAGTGCCACTTGCAAAAGCAAAGATGGGGAAGTGCGCATAATCGCATGCATGGCTTCTACGATTTCTTGCACGTGATCTTCCACATGCTCGGCCGCATCTTTGCTAATCCAGCCGCCGTCCAAAAGCATCTTCATCATGGCGTCACGCTCTGCGCTAGCAGCCTTTTGGAAGCTTTCTACAGAATCGGTAAGCAGGTGCAGCTCTTCGCGAATCTTAACATGCTCGAACTCAAGGTAGCCTGCAGTAGGAGGCATATCGTGAGTAGTAACAGAAGCCAAAGCGTATTCGCGGTAGGTAGAAGGATTTGCAAATATGATTTCCTTCTTTCCAGCCTTTTTAGCGGCTTTTTCGGCTTCATCATTGTGTGTAAACCATTCAACAACCGTTCCAAGAATGCCGTGAGAAGCAAGTACCTTGGAAACGTAGGCTGGAACAGTGCCAAGGTCTTCGCCAATCACCAATCCGCCTGCGCGAGTGGCCTCAATGCTAAGAACTGCAAGCATTGCGTCCACATTGTAGTAAACGTAAGCGCCGTTCTTTGCGCCCTGGCCGCGTGGAATCCACCAAAGGCGGAAAAGCCCAAGCACGTGGTCAATGCGAACCGCTCCAGCGTGCAAGAACACGTTGTGAACCATGTCTCGGTAGGCAATGTAGCCAGTTTCGTCTAAGTAATTAGGGTCAAATGGCGGCTGGCCCCAATCCTGACCTTGCTGGTTGTAGAAGTCTGGAGGAGCGCCAACACTAACGCCATTAGCAAAGCGCTCTGGGCTCCACCACACGTCTGCGCCGTATCCGTGCACGCCAACTGCCATGTCTTGCATAAGGCCAATTGCCATTCCAGCGGCCTTTGCTTCGGCGTGAGCGGCTGCAACCTGCTCATCTGCAATCCACTGAAGCCAGCGGTGGAATTCAAGCAAATCGGCGTGTTCGCTTCTAAGTGTGTCAATCTGAGGAGTGCCTTTGCCAGTGGTGTCAAACCAAAGATTATCTCCCCAAGGCGCGCCCCAAACCTCAAAGGCCACGCACCAGGTGGCAAAAGCATCTAAATCTGCACCAGAACGAGCCTTAAAGTCTGCGAATTCCTGCTCGCGCTCGGCGCTTCTAGGCTGCTTAAAAATAAGCCTTAATGCTGGAAGTTTTGCGTTCCACGCGGCGTTAATATCCATTGGATTTGGATTATCGTTAAGCGCTTCCACGCCCGCGTGCAAAATTTCCACCTCTTTGCGCTGGCTTTCGCTAAGCTGCGCGTACTCTGGAATATCTTGTGGACGAATGTATGTAACGTTTAAGAACCTGCGCGATTCTGGCAAGTAAGGCGAAGGCTCCAAAGGTGCCACTGGCGCGCACGCATGAATCGGGTTTATAAGCATAAAGTCGGCTTTGCCAATGCTTCCAGCGTCTTTAAGTAGCCTGCGCAAATCGCCATAATCACCAACGCCCCAAGATTCCTTTGAACGCACGGAGTAAAGCTGAGTCATGTAGCCCCAACGATGGCGTTCCTTAACGCTTTGTGGAAGTGGGATTTTTGCTGGAGCGCAAATCAAAGTTGACTGCGCATGAGCAATGGTTTTGCCATTTTTATCTTCTACTTTTGCAAGAAGAGTGTGGTACCCCATTGGCAAGTCTTGTGGAATCTCAAGCGTTAGGCCGTCTTCCTTGCTGTTTTCAAATCTGTTTAGAGGCTCTTCGTATTGCGACCCATCTTCTAGCGTAAGCGTTATGTGAATTTTTTCTGGGCTGCTTGTGGCTTCTTCAGCGTGAATAGGAACAATCGTTTTTGTGCCGCTAAAGCACACCACGGTTGGCGGCAACAGCTCGCTATTGCGCTTTTCTTGAACGCTTTTTAGCGAATTTTCAATGTTTTCGCTTGTGTTTGCCGGGTAGCCCAGGGCGTCTAGAACGCCTACAAGCGCTTCGTCCGTAATCTCTGTGTAGTCGCCTAGTTGGTCTATGTAGAAAGTTGCGACTCCGCATGCTTTTGCAAGTTTAATTAGTGGGCGAGCAAGTCTTTCTGCGCTTTCTTCTACGGGCACAGGCGTGGCAGCCCTTGTTTTGCCATTGTCTGTTGTGCTCATGATGCTCCTTTGTTAATCGTGGCACGTGTACGAGCATCGAATTTGTTGCAAACGATGCTAAAAAGTGCGGGCTCTCAACACATCGCTGGATTGAGGCACGCTCTAAGCAACAATTATATTAAGTATTGACATCGTTTGCAATATTGGCGATTTTGGGCGATTTTGGGCGATTTTAGCGGAGATAAGCAAAAACCGCAGAAGGTTAAATGCCAACTGCGGTTTTATTTGCAATATTTAAAACGACTACTTGCGGCGGATTCGCATAAAGTGCCATCCAGCGCCGATTGCGCCGATTCCTGCGATTATGCTTCCTGTAACAGCTGCGATTAGCGTTGTGTTGTTGCCAGCGGCCTGCGCGCCGTTGTTTGCGCCAGATGCCTGAGCGCTTTTATCGCTGCTCTTGGAATCTTCGTTATTTGACTCTTCGTTTTTGTTGCTCTTGGAGTCTGCGGAATCCGACTGGCTTTCGGAGCTAGCGGAATCGGAAGAATCTGCGCTCTTTGCGGAGTCTGCGGAATCCTTTGCGTTGTTGCTCTTAGCTGAGTTGCTGGAGCCTGCGCTCTTTGCAGAGCCTGCAGCGGAGGATGCAGAAGAGGAAGAAGAGGCAGAAGACGCGGCAGCATTGCTTGCAGTGGCGCTTGCAGCTTGATTTGCCTGTGCTTTCTGTGCGCCTGCAGAGGCCTTATTTGCTGCAGGAACTACTGCAGAGCCTGATTCGCCAGCAGCCTGAGCGCCCAACTTTTCTAAGACTTGAGCATCTAGAATGCCGTTTTCGTACGCTTTGCCAGCTGCAGCGTAGTGGCTATTTGTGCGTGAGCTGCTGCCAGATTCTTTGGCTGCAGGAGCTTCTACCTGTGGAGCAGCCTGTGGAGTTTGTGGAGCAGCCTGTGGGGCATCAACGCGTGGATCCTGTGGACGCTCTTGGGCTTGTGGAGCCTGTGGTTCCGCTGCCTGTCCTTCGGCGTGATTCTGCTCTTGCTGTTCTGGCTGCTGTGGAGCAGGGTCAGCAGGAGGAACATGGTTTTGATTCTGCTGCTTTGCCTGTAGTGCCTTTTCGCCCTTTTCAAGAGAAGCTGTAAGCTTATTTAAAGCACCACTTAGCTTAGTTTTTGCGTCTTCAATATCTGAATTGCTTTGGTTAATTGATTTGTTGGTTTCCGCAATAACTTTATCTGCGTTAGTTATCTTACCGTTAACCTCGTTTTTCTTAACTTCATTATTTAAAGACTCTAAAGACTTATTTATTCTATCTTTAATCGTTTCTATTTTGTTTTTTAGTGCATCGAATCTGTTCTTTGCTGTGCCAAAATCAGTTCCTACGCTTTCAATTTCTTTTTGAGCTTCTTTTACTTTAGCTTCAGCTTCTTTTACAGCGTCTATAGCAGATTGAATCTTTTCTTTAGTTTCACTTTCTGCATTATCAACTTTTGTTGAAGCTTCTCTGGATGCATCGTCAGCCTTATTTGCGTTTTGCTTTGCATTATCTAATTTATTTTGAAAATCATCCGAGATAATAGGATTTTTTATAAGATTTCCTATTTCAGTTATAATCTCTTGCACATCTTTTTCTACTTGTGCTGCTGCATCAGAGCTGGAGTTATCTTGATTAGCGACTCCTATTGTGCCTTCCTTCGCATCGCCTTGCGGATCAACAGTAACAACTTCGCTTACGCGGTCAAAGCTTTCGCCAGTTTGTGCGTCAGCAGAAGTCTGCGCTGTAGTAGAAACCACGGTGTTGTCTTGCGTCAAGGTTGTAGGGGCATCTGTGGATGCGTTTGCAATTCCAATACTTCCAATAAGTACCAAAGAGCTAGCTCCCAAAGAGATGGCGGCTGCAATCTTAGCGTTCATATTTACCTCATTCTTCAAATCATTTAGGTTTGGGGGGTGGGGATATTTGTTTAATTATCAAGTTGTAAGATCAAAGCGCAAACTGTTTATTACGTTGCGTCTCTGTCTTGTTACTGAACTTTCTCCTCTCCACCATCGCGAGTATACGCATGGGGGGTATAAAGTCTAAAAATGATTCTAGCAGAACAACAGGAATAATTCGCTCACCTTGGCAATTTATAAGGAACAATTAAGGAAATTACAAGGTTTTGCCTTTAAAAAATAATCCCGACTTTGTTTCCAAATCACAAGAATAAGGGAACAAAATCGGGATAAAATACGATTCGCGCGATTAAAACTCGCGCGATTAAAACTCGAGCGATTAAGCGCGCTTGTTGCTTAACACAACAAAAGTACGCGGAGGCACATGAACCGCACGCGGATCGCCGTTATCGTCGCAAAGCATTGCCGCGCGGCTGCCCGAGTCGTGCCCCGTCCACTTATCAAAGTACTCGCTGGAATCCAACACACAGCGCCACGGGCTTGCAGATTTAGCAGGCAAATCAACCGTTGCAGACGCATCTTTCATAGGATTAGCGCATACAATCAAGTCGCTTCCAATTTGCTCTGCAAGAATGGAGTTATCGGATGCCGTAAGGCGAGTGTGCTGAGCATCGTAGAAATCAGCGTTCTTAGCGCGAAGTTTTATAAGCGCACTATACCAGTCTACAAGCGGCTGGAATCGCTTAGCTCTAGACCAATCAAGCTGGTTCATAGCAACTCCGCGATTATAGGAATTATCGCAGCCGTGCTTAGTGCGGCCAAACTCTTCGCCGCCAAGCATAAATGGCATTCCAGCGGAGCACAAAATTATGCCAGCGCTAAGAATGTTAGCGCTGAAGATGTCTGCAACACTGTTTGGATCACTTGCGTCAAAATCGCAGCTAGACGCGTTATCGCGCATAGAAATACACAGCTTATCCCACAAAGTCAAATCGTCGTGAGCAGAAATATACTGCACAATCTGGCCAACACTTTTGCCTGCGCAAGGCATACCACGCCAGCCATTAAACGCGTTTCGCACAGGATCCGCGGTCCAAAACTCGTTGCCGTTTACATAGCCGCGGTCGTGATGATCCATAACGTTGCCCTTAAGCGTGTCTCTAGACTCGTCACTAAACCAGCCGATTCTAGAATCAAGGAATCCGCGCCCCGCTTTATCTCCCATAGGGCAGTCATCGCCAACAGCTGCAGCGGCCGCGCCCCACGGCTCGCCATACATAAGAATATCTTTGCCGCCATCAAGCTTATCTAGTTCGGCGCGAATCATGTTCAAAGTTTGCGCATCCGCTAAGCCCATAAGGTCAAACCTAAAACCATCCACATGGTAGCAGCGCGCCCAATGCAAAATAGACTCAATCATAAAACGCCTAAACATTGGGTGGTCGGAAGCCATTTCGTTTCCGCAGCCCGATCCGTTTGCAAATCCGCCGTCATCCTTGCGTCTGCAGAAGTAGCCAGGAGCAACGCTTTCAAATGCGTTCGACGCTGATTCAAACATGTGATTATAAACAACATCCATCACTACGCGCATGCCATTCTTGTGCAAAGCGCCAATCATTGCCTTGCATTCGCGGATTCTTGCCGTGCCATCGTACGGATTGCTGGAGTATGCGCCTTCTGGCACGTTGTATGCGTGCGGATCGTAGCCCCAATTGTAAAGTGAATCAACGTTTTCGCCATCTTTGCGCGCGGCATAAATCGCAACCTCGTCCACAGTTGCAAAATCGTAGATTGGCATTAGTTGAACGTGCGTTACGCCAAGTTTTTTAAGATAGTCGATTCCAGTAGAGAAGTGCTCGTCGCCATCTAAAGTCGTATGCGAATCTGTAAAAGCAAGATACTGACCGCGGTGTTCTGGCTTAAATCCGCCATTAGGATTGCTACTAAAGTCTTCAACGTGCATCTCCCACACAACAGTTGCATGGCGCACAAATTCTGGCGATTTGTCTTTGTGCCAGCCTGCAGGAGACACGCGATCTTCGTCAATAACAAGGCTGCGCTCGCCATTTACGCCGCTAGCAACGCCCCACGGGTCGCTTGTGCGATTTACTGTGCCGTCTGCAAAAGTAACAAGAAAGTCGTAGTAAACGCCATCCAGCCTCTGCAATATTGATGTTCTCCATGCTCCGTCGCGCAATGGCTTTAAATCGCGTGTTTTAAACGGTTCGCTGTTGTTTCCTGTTTCAAAAAGTCGTAGTGTTACGCATGATGCTGTTGGCGCCCAAAGCGTAAATGTGGTCGATTTTTCGTTAAGTGAGAATCCGAGCTGCCCCGAATAAACTGGCCATTGTGTTGAAGATGGGAACGTCATGAATTATATCCTTTTATATTTTTTAAAGTATTGAGCAGAAAATGAAGGCCAAACGCTTTTAACGTTCGGCCCCCATTTTCTAAACCCCACAATTGCTGCAGAGTTTACTATCCCTTAACAGAGCCAGACATCGATTCTTCGTAGAATCTCTGCATAACAATGAACAGGATTGCGATTGGAATGGAAACGCACACAGCTCCAGCGGAGAATCGTGCGAACCAGTGATTAATGTATTCTCTCTGCAACATTTGGTACAAGCCCAAAGCCACAGTGTAGTTATCTTGGGTACGAGCAATCGTCTTAACAAGAACGAAGTCGAGCCATGGACCCAAGAAGCTAACAATAGCCTGGAACACAATCATAGGCTTGCAGATTGGAAGAATAATCTTATAGAATACTTGCCAAGTTGTGCAGCCGTCCAAATATGCAGCCTCATCCAAAGACTTTGGAATCGTATCCATATAACCCTTCATAACGTAGAAGCCCATGCCGCTACCAGCAGAGTATACGATAATCAGGGAAATAAGAACAACAGAGCCATTCGTCAATCCAAAAGCCTTCAAAATGAAGTAGATAGCAATAACTGCCATGATGCCTGGGAACATACCAAGAATCAAAGCAATGTTCATAAATGTCTTACGACCGCGGAAACGCAAGCGAGACATGCAGAACGCTACTACAAGCACGAAGAACAGAGAGATAATGCACACGAAAATAGACACAATCAAGGTGTTTAAGAACATGCGTGGGAAGTCAAGAACTTCTCGCTCAGTAAACAGCTGAATGTAGTTGTTAAACGTGTACTTAGTTGGGAAGAACGTTGTCTGGTATGGAGCGGTGTTTTGGTTAAAGCTTTCCAAGAACACCCATACGATTGGCGCGAGCCAAATAATAGACATAATAATCAGGAAGATATGAGTGATGATATCTCCGATTATGCGGCGCACGCGCTGATCGCGCCAGAATGGAACGCTGCGTGTACTATGCACAGTTTGTTCGCTTTGCATAAGATCCTTCTTATTACTCACCGGAATCCCTCCTCATTCTTGTAGGAGCCAGAGTTGCGGTATGTTATCAAAGCAACAATCGCAAGCACAATGAATGTCATAATGCCGATTACCGCGCCCATGCTGTAGTTATCTTTATCAACCGTAAGCTTGTACAGCCAGGTGATGAGCAAATCAGTCTTACCTGCCGAAGAGCCGATTGGTGTTGGCTCGCCGCCAGACAAGAGGTAAATAACGTTGAAGTTGTTAACATTGCCAGTGAACGTTGTAATTAAGTATGGAGTCATAACAAAGAAGATGTATGGCATAGTAACGTTCATAAAGCGCTGCCACCAGCTTGCACCGTCGAGTTCTGCTGCTTCGTAAAGTTCTGCTGGAACATTCTGCAAAATACCAGTGATTTGCATGATTGTGTAAGGAATACCAACCCAAAGGTTGATGAGAATAACGGTAACCCTTGCCCAAGTAGCATCCTGGAAGAATGGCAGTGGAGAATGAATCCAGCCAGAAGAGATAAGAAGGCGGTTAATAGCGCCATCTCTTTGAAGCATGCTGTGCATAACAAGCAAAGACACAAACTGTGGAACTGCGATTGTAAGCGAGAAGCAGATGCGCCACAAGCTCTTAAGGCGGGTAGTGCGTCTGTTAATAATCATTGCCATAAACATGCCAAAGAAGAAGTTCAAGAACGTAGCGAAGAAGGCCCAAACAAGGGTCCAAATCAAAACATCGAAGAAGATTCCAGCATTAATGGTTCCAGTTGTGTTTCCAAGAATCTTAACAAAGTTGTCTAAACCAACCCAGTGGAAAAGAAGTGTGTGGTCACGGTCGTAGTTTGTAAATGCCATTGAAATCATGAATGCTAATGGCAATACCGTAAACAGAACAATTCCAGCGGTTGGAAGAGTCATAAAACCAACGTGCGCGTGGCGGTCGAGCAAAGATTCAACATCTTTAACAAAGGTGATAGGCTTTTCTCCGCGCTTTACAAAGGATTGAGCCTTGTATGCGCTGCGCAAAGATAAAGTAGCCAAATAAACTAAAACAATAATTGCTGCAATGCTCATAACGCCATACAGCAAAATCTCAACAGAATTATCTCCAGCAACGTAGTGCCAGAAGCCGTTAATCTTTACTCTGCCTTGCTTTCTAGTGCCGAGAGTACCGAATTTTGGCAGATATTCCGCGCCAGTTGTGGCCAAGAAGGCAAGAACTCCAGCCTCGCATAGAAGAAATACGAGACCTTTCACGTACTGTTTGCGAACGAAGTTACCAAAACCAAAGATAATTATCGAAACCCAAGACAGTGCGTCTGCGTGCTTTGCAGCCTCCTGTAATGAGTATTGCGAAGGAGCCACAAATTCATCGGCAGAAGGTGCCTTCTTTCGCTTCCCTCGCTTGGTGGATGTCGTGCCAGTCATGACATGCCTTTCCGTAAAATTGTGGGGCTTATACAAGCAAAGAACGCCCCGCCCCGATTTATTGTCTTAGGGGAGCGGGGCGTCCTTGCCGTGTTTTTCTAAACAAGAATTTGAGTTTAGAAAATAGTTTGTAAGTTAGTACTTAGTAGTGCTAATACTTACTGATTTCGCTACTTCTTAAGAGCTTCCTCAAAGCCCTTCTGGAAGTCTGCAATCTTTGCAGCGGCGTTGCCGTCGTTAACTTCCTTGTTGGCCAATGCAGTGCCGAAGGTCTTCATTGGATCCCAGAAGGCACCCATTTCTGGAACGGTTGGCTGCAAAACAGAGGTGTTAGCAATGGTGTTCATCTGAGCAACAGCGGCTGGGTTATCCTTAACGAGATCGCTCAAAGCCTTAGCAACTGGGATGTCGCCGTGAAGCTTGTACATCTGCTCCTGGGATTCCTTAGAACCAAGGAATGCAGCGAACTTAGCGGCCATCTCTGGAGCCTTGGAGTTAGGGTTGTAAGCAACAGCCTTGGAGCCAGCGAAGGACTTCATCTGGTGCTCGCCGTCTTCGGACTTAAACTTTGGAAGCTGAGCAGCAGCGTAGTTGTCGCCCAAAGCCTTCTTTACGTCGCCAGCATCCCAAGAGCCAGAGAAGTAAGCGTCAACAGTGTGGTTCTTAATGCCAGACAAGCCAGCGCCGTCGCCATCCATTACAAAGTTCTTGTTCTGAATGAGCTTTGCAACATACTTAGTGATTTCGGCAGCCTTGTCACCAATCTTGATGCCGGCCTTGCCGTCGTTGCTCTTCTCGCCGAAGAGGGTCATGTTGCCATCAAGGTAGAAGCCTGGAAGGTACCAAGCGTTGCTAATATCGAAAGCAACCTTGCCCTTTTCGAGCATCTTATCGAGGGACTTAACGTCTTCGTCGGTGAACTTGGACTTATCGTAGTACATGAACCAAGTGTTGCCCATGTATGGAACGCCATAGAGCTTGCCGTCCTGAGCGGTTACAGACTGGATGATGGTCTCATCGTTGTCTTCCTTAACCTGCTTGGCAGCGTCGTCGCTCAACTCGCCAATTGCGTTTGCCTTTACCAAGTCGCCGAGCTGATCGTTAGGGAACAGGTAAACGTCGGCAGCGGCCTTAGCGTCTTGCTTAACTGTCTTAGCAGCATCTGGTGGTGCAACAACAGCGTTCTTAAAAGTAACTTCTGGGTGATCCTTCTGGAAGGCTTTCTCCATAGCTTGAATCCAGCCGCCAGCCTTCTGATCTTCGGAAGAAGACCATACGGTGAGCTTTACTGGGTTTGACTTGCTGCTGGAGCCAGCATTGGTGCTAGAACCGCATGCGGCAAATCCAAACATAGTGGCGATTGCGAGGCCTGCGCCCAGCACTTTCTTCATATTCGTCATCCTTGACCTCCTATATCATGCCAGCTTGGCATGTTCTTTGGTGGCATAGTAACAAATTTCATGTGGCGCAACTTCGACGTTTCTCTGCGTTTTTGCAGCGTCACATTTGTTGTTGAAATCTGTTTATAAGCAATGTGTAGTATACACGTATATATTGTAGTTGGCAAATCATGTTGCGTGCTATTGGAAAAATTTCCGATAAAGCCGATTGTTGTTGATAAAAAGTCGTATTTTATTTTGTAAATCAGCAAATTTATCGGAATTTTATTTTGATTGGTTGCGCTTTGACCTGCCTTTGCGCCTGTGTTTGTTTCTTTTTGCCCGTGTTTGTTTACGTTTTGGGTCAAATTGGGAACAAATGCAGGAACACATGCCCGCGTTTGTTTCTTTTTGCCCGTGTTTGTTCCCATTTTTGGTGTTTTGGGGAACAAATGCGGGAACACTTGCCCGTGTTTGTTTCTTTTTGCCCGTGTTTGTTCCCATTTTTGGTGTTTTGGGGAACAAATGCGGGAAAGTGAATAGTAAAATAAAATCGTACGAGTTAAAAGTCAAGTCAAAATAAAAGATAAGTTACGCCAACAAAACGGGGGAAATATGCAAAACGAACATGCACAATGGCTACGCGACGCCGTGTTCTACGAAATCTACCCACAAAGCTTCTACGATTCAAACGGCGACGGAATTGGCGATATTCCAGGCATAATCGAAAAGCTTGACTACGTAAAGTCGCTTGGCTGCAACGCAATCTGGTTGAATCCTTGCTACGATTCGCCATTTAAAGACGCGGGCTACGATGTTCGCGACTACAAAAAGGTGGCAGCGCGCTACGGTACAAACGAGGATTTGCAGCGTCTTTTTAGCGAGGCGCACAATCGCGGAATGCACATTCTGCTAGACCTTGTTCCAGGGCACACAAGCGAGGAGCACGAGTGGTTTAAGCAAAGCTCGCGCGCGCAAGAAAACGAGTTTAGCAAGCGATATATATGGACAGACAGCGCGTTTAGTGGCTATTCCATGCCGTTTATTGGCGGCGAAAGTGAGCGAGATGCCACGTATATTCTTAACTTCTTTAAGTGCCAGCCAGCGTTAAATTACGGTTTTGCGCATAGGGATCGCGCGTGGCAATCCGCGCCAGATTCCACGGAGGCTGCACAAACGCGTGCCGCGATGGTTGATGTTATGCGATTCTGGCTTGCGCTCGGTGCGGATGGATTCCGCGTAGACATGGCGGATTCGCTTGTAAAAAACGACGACAACAATGGCCCGGGAAGCCTTGGAAAAGACAACACGATTCGCGCATGGCAAGAAATGCTGGGTACTGTAAAAGCCGAGTACCCGCAGGCTGCTTTCGTTTCGGAGTGGGGCAGGCCGCGTCAGGCGCTGGCTGCTGGGTTCGACATGGACTTCTATTTGAATTGGCGCTGGGATGGGCAGCCAAACGGTTACGCGCGCTTGGCTCGCGATGTGGATAATGCGCTAGATAGCAGCCCCGAGCGCGATCACAGTTACTTTAATGCGCGCGGCGGCGGCAGTATTTGCCCATTTTTAGACGATTATTGCCCGCAGTATGAGGCCACTTGCAACGAGGGCTACTTTAGCTTTATAACGTGCAATCACGATACTCCGCGCCTTGCTCCGCGATTAAGCGAGCGCGAAAGGCGGATTGCGTTTGGCATGATTCTTACAATGCCAGGCGTGCCGTTTGTGTATTACGGCGACGAAATCGGCATGAAATACCGCGACATTCCTACAAAAGAGGGCGGTTATGCGCGCACGGGCACGCGCACGCCAATGCAGTGGGATGATTCTAAGAATTTTGGATTCTCCACGGCCGCAAAGTCGAAGTTGTACCTGCCTGTTGAGGTGCGCGCGGATGGGAGGGCTTGCGCAAACTCGCGCAAGCAGGCCGTGCAAAGTGGCGAAATTCCAACGGTTTTGGGGCAGGAGCAGAATGGTGATTCGCTGCTTAACTGGGTGCGCGCGCTGATTTCTTTGCGTCACGAGTGCGCGGCGTTGCACGCGGATGCCAGTTGGCGAGTGTTGTACGCGCCTGTGGATGGTCGTAGTTTTGCGTACGAGCGATGCGCGGCTGGATCGAATGGGTCGGATGGCGAATCTTCTACAGAACGAATCATTGTGGCTATGAATCCTGGATTAAACGAGGAGACGATTGCGCTTAGCGCGCTTGCAGGGCTTACGCCAGAGGCGATTTTGCAGCCGCGGATTTCGGTTGGAGCGGTTGCTTGCGATTCTTCCGCGCTTAAACTCGGCGCGCAGTCCTTCGCAATGTTTGTTTTATAATCCGTTTCATCGTTTGGCGTTGCGCGAGCGATATTTCCGCTTTTTGTTGTTGATTTTGCCGTTTTGAACAACATTTTCGGGAAAATCTTCCCGAGTTTGTTTACGAAATGGGTCAAAAAGGGAACAAACGCGGGTAAAAGGGAACAAACGAGGGGAAGTGTGCCCGAGTTTGTTTACGAAATGGGCCAAAATGGGAACAAATGCGGGTAAAAGGGAACAAACGCGGGATAAAAGAAAAAGCTCACTACAGAGATTTAAGTCTGAGTTTGATACAATTGCAATGATGTCAACGCTGTTGTCAATAACGTTGCAACAATGGCAAAAGCTTATACGCACTCAACGTTATACGCACTTAACGCCACGCGTGCTAGCAAGAGGTGAATTATGGACGCGCTAAAACCAAAGATCCGCGCAGACAAGAACATAAAAATGGGGATTACGCTCAAAAAGTTCAAGCTGCTCGGTGCTGTAATGATGATGTTCAGCGCGTTTGGCACAACCGTTATTCCGCACCTTTTTGGCGGCCTTTCCAACTCCAACATGTGGAGCCTCACCGCTGCCGTAGTGTGCGAAGTTATAAGCTGGTCGGCTCTGCCGTGGTACGCGTGGCTGCTTGTTCGCGGATATCAAAACACGCATAACCTAAACCTTTACACGCTTCGGCTGCTTGTGCTTGCGCTTATTTGCGAGGTTCCGTACGACTTTACAACCTTTGGCTGCGCTTTCGACATGCGCTCGCAAAACCCAGTGTTTGGGCTTGTTATTGCGCTTTTTGTGCTTTCGGGAATCGACATGGTTCGTGCGCGTTTTAAGGGCGCGCAAAAAGTGGCGTCAATCGCAGTGATCCTGGTTGCAGGAATATTGTGGAATCTTTTCGGCAAAGTCGGCTTTAGGCAGAATATTTTTTGGGGCGGAGCTTTACTTTTAGGATTTGTGCTGATTTTTAGGTTCCTAGAAAATCACGAGATTCGCATGGAGCTGATTGCAGGCGCGTTTGGCGCTATGTCGCTTTTGGCGCCAGGTGTTGGCGTGGCTGTGCTGCACTATCGCAGTCCGTATGGCGACGGCCCTAAGCAAACTAAGCAATTCCGCTGGCTTATGTATGCGTGGTATCCGCTTATGCTTGTAATCGCAAGCGTGTTCACGATTTTGCTTTAGGTGCTATCTTAGTATTCACGATTTTGCTTTAGTCTTTAGGTGCAGCCGTAGATTTCCTTATAATAAGCTGCAACGGGGCTGTAATATGCCTTCTTGCTACAGGCTTGCCTTCTATAAGTGATATTGCAATATTGCCAGCCTGTTCCGCCATAATTTTAGGATTTTGACGAATCGTAGTTAGCTCTGCCTCTTTTGCATATGTGCCATTGTCAAATCCAATAATCGACAAATCTTCTGGCACACGAATCCCCAATTTTTGCAATCTAAACAAAAATGGCATTGCTGTTGAATCCTGGTGGAAACATATTGCGGTAGGCGGATTATCTTGTGCAAAAATTTCGGAAAGTGTGGCATTTATGGGGTCATCTTTGGTGTCTATTGGCAGCACTTTCCATTGCATGCCTTCAATATTTCTACACACATTTTCAAAGCTTGTGATTCTTCTTGACGAGCTAAAGTGGAAAGGCGAACAAAAATGCTCATACACGTATAAAAGACGCCTATGCCCTAATGTTGCTAAGTGTTGAATCGCAAGTTTTATGCCGAGTGCGTCGTCGATTCCGATTGATGCAGAAAGCACTTTAGAAGCTGTACAGTTTATTCCAACAATTGGCACATTTATGCGCTGCAACTGTTCTGCCTCGCTGTTACTTATGTCGAATGAAGATACGATTATTGCGTCTGTGTTTGCGCGCAAAGGCAATTCTTTAAAGAAGGTTTTTCTTTGCTCAACTTCTTCTAAAAGGTAGATTACAAGGTCGTATCCATTTTTTTGTAGCACATTATTTAGGCCTTCTATAATCGCGGAGCTAAACCACTCGATTTTGCTACTTCCGATTAGAAGCGTTATTCGGTATGACCTACCTGTTTTAAGTTCCCCAGCGGTTCTAGAAACAGTGAATTCCATCTGTTCGGCGGCGCGCATAACTTTTGCGCGAGTAGATGCTGATACTTTTTCTGGATGCGCGAATGTTCTGGAGACGGTTGCAATTGATACACCAGCCAGTGTTGCTACATCGCAAATACTAGTTTTTGACAAATCGCACCTCTTTTAAGAGTTTTATTTAACTACACTGTTTTAATCACACTGTTACTGTTTTAACTGCATCTCTTTTTAATTACCATGCTTCTAGTCATCATAAATGAAAAGGTTTACATTTTTAGACACGCCGTCTAAAGGGCGTTTATTCTTGCAAAAATCGCCTAGTATTAGGGATTTAAAATGAAAACCTTTACATTTACATTTTTAATGTTTGACCGCACCAAACATAAAGCAATATTATAAAATTACCCATCAATTTCACGAGGAAGTGGAGTAACAATGAAGATTAAAAAAATATGCATATCCTGTATAGCAGTTTTGGGCATGATTTCTACGCTTGCCGCATGTGGGAATAATGGTGCAGCAGGAGTAACCGATACAAAGAAAGACAAAGGCCTAGCTGTTATGGGTCAAGCTTTAAAGTACGACCCAAATCATTTAGTAAATCAAGGAAAGCCAATCCAGCTTGAGTATTGGAGCTGGGGAGACGCATCCACAGATCCGATTTACGACATGATTAAGGATTATCAAAAGATTTATCCAAATGTAAAGTTTAAGACTAAGAACGTTGCTTGGGATGATTATTGGACAAAGCTCCCACTTGCTCTAAAGGGAACAAAAGGCCCAGCTTTGTTTAATATTCACAATTCCAAGGATGAGCTTATTCGCCCATATGCTGCCGATTACAAGATTGACAAGGCTGCTATGGAATCGGATTATGCAACGGCGAGTGCGCATGAAGATGCTAAAGGTAATGTAAAGTACATTGACTCCGTAATTAATACGGGAAACATTTACTACAACAAGAAGCTTTGGAAGGAAGCTGGTTTAACCGAGGCAGACATTCCTACAACTTGGGATGAGTTGCGCGAAGTGGCAAAGAAACTCACTAAGTGGAACGGCTCCAAGATGGAACAGGCTGGATTCAACGTGAATGGCGATGCTTATGCTGCAATCAATCAAGGATTGAACTATCAGCGTGGCGAGCTTGCTTTTGATGCAAGTGGCAAGAAGCCTAATTATGACAACAAAGTCACGCGTGAAAACATGAAGTTCTTGAAGGATTTGTACGACAAAGACAAGGTTATTTCTACCGACTTTGGTACAGATTACACTCAGAGCTTTGGAAACGGCCAATCTGGAATGGTTTATGCCTGGGGATGGCTTGAAGGTGTGCTAAAAGAAAAGTACCCAGATGTTGAATACGGAATCTTCCCAACTCCAACATTTACAAAAGAAAAGCCATTTGCTTACGACCGCTTCAACGGCGAATCCACTCCAGGAATTAACGCTCATCAGTCAAAAGAACAGCAAGAGGTTGCTCAAGATTTTATTAAGTTCATTCTTGCTAACGACGCGTTTATTCGCTCGGCGGTAAAACATTTGAACTCGTTCCCAGCAAAGAAGTCTTTGCAAAACGATCCTGAGATTCTAAAGGCTCCAGTAATGGCTGCGATTCAACCGCGTGTAGATCGCCTAATCTGGCCAGGAATCACGCCTTCTACCGTGGAAACAAGTAGCAAGGCTGCTTTCCAGAACGTTATGCAAAATGGTGAGTCTATTGATGCTGCAATCAAAGAGGCTCAAGCAACAATGGTCAAAGATATGAAGAATTCTAAGTTTATGTCTGCAGAAAGTAAGTACGAGTTCTTCAAAGAGCACAAGTAAAAATAAAGTAGACTAGGCAGCTAGAAATAGTCGATTTAAGTTGACTATAAGTCGACTATAAGTAATTAGTTGCCTAGTCAAAACTAGCTATAACTAGTAATCATTGTGCTCAGTAGGTAAGGCAAGGAAAATCATGAAACAGGTAAATCAGGATTCTCATTTGTACAAAATGAGAAAACATAATGGTGGTATGTCAAAAATAAGCACTGCTCTTTCTCGAACCTTCTCCTTTCGGAATATAGCAGTAGTGTTTCTGATTGTTTATTTTGTGATTTTTCTTGCCTATCCAATATATAAGGCTTTTGCAGGCAGCTTCCACGAATGGAATCCGCTTGTTGGAACATACAATTGGGTTGGGCTAGATAATTTTAAACAGATTTTAGTAGATAAGTTATTCTGGAAGTCAATAGCAAACACTGCAATCTTTACGTTTGTATCCGTTGTGTTCCGAGTTATTCTTGGCATTGGTTTTGCAATGTTGTTAAGCTCCAAGCTGGTTAAGTGCAAAGACACATTGCGAGGTCTTTTTTACATGCCAACAATCACGCCGTTGGTGGCGGTGAGCTTTGTGTGGATGTGGATGTTTGACCCGCAGTTTGGCATGATTGATAGAGTTACTGGCTTAAATATCAATTGGCTGCACAGTTCCACTTGGGCTATGCCAGCAATCATAATAATGACAATTTGGAAAGATTTTGGTTACGCAACGGTGCTTTATTTGGCTGGATTAATGAACTTGCCAAAAGATGTTTACGAAGCGGCAGAAATCGACGGCGCTAACAGCGTGCAAAAATTCTTTAGAATAACAGTTCCATTGCTAAAACCAACAACACTTTTTATAGTAATCACATCTATGATTGGCTATATTCAAGCGTATGTTCAGATTCTTGTTATGACCAACGGTGGTCCAGGAACATCAACGTACACAATCAGCTATTTGATTTTTGATCAAGCATTCCAAAAATATAACTTTGGAATCGCCTCTGCAATGAGCGTTGTTCTATTTATAATCACTGGAATCCTAACATTCATAATGTTTAAAGCGTCTAAGGATAGTGAGTTAGTATGAAAAAACATAATCTTAAGAAGAGCATCATTAGCTGGTCTCTTACAATATTCCTATTCTTATTGTCTTTCTTAACAATCGTGCCATTTATTTGGATGTTTGTATCTTCCTTTGCTCCAAACAGCGACATTGTGCGTGTTGACGGCGGGCTGTTCCCAAAGCCAAGTACGTTTGGAAATTACGTTGGGATTCAAGAAAAATTCGACTTTTTGAGGCTATTCTTTAACTCGCTGTTTATATCGGTGGTTAAAACAGTAATAGCCATTTATACAAGCGCCGTTCTTGGATATGTGTTTGCAAAAATGAGGTTCCGTGGCAGAAATCTGCTTTTTGGAATAGTAATAAGCACAATGATGGTTCCTTGGGCGGTAACAATCATTCCGCAATACGACATGATGACTAGCTTTGGCTGGCAAGACACGTATCGCGCGCTTATTGTTCCAGGCTTAATAAGCGCATTCGGAATCTTTTTATTCCGTCAATCAATAAGTGGAATATCCGACGAACTGATTGAGGCTGCAAAACTGGATGGAGCTTCGGATTCTAGAATATTCCACAGAATAATCTTGCCAATGAGCCACAATACTATTGCTGCGCTAGCAATATTTACGTTCTTGTGGAATTGGGAAGACTATTTGTGGCCATTCCTTATGATTACAGACGAGAAAAAGCAGCTTCTTGCAGTTGGATTGAAGACTTTTAGTGGAAGATTTGGAACCGACTACGGCGGTTTGTTTGCTGCGGCATCGCTTGCTATTATTCCTGTGATAGTAGTGTACTTGGTGTTCCAAAAGCAGTTTATTGCTGGAATTTCAACTGGTAGCGGCAAGTAGAAAAGATAAGTAGAGAAGTCGCAAGTAGATGTTGCAAGTAGATGTTGCAAGTAGATGTTGCAAGTAGAAAAGGGCAAACCGAATGACTTTACAAGACGCACGCGGTGTTCAAGACGAGCACATTTTTTACGATTACGCCAAAAATCCGCTGACTAAGGCAAAAGAGTCGCAGGTTATAAGCGGCAAAAATTGGCGAATTACGTTAATCACGGATTCGCTTGTGCGCCTTGAGTGGAGCGAAAACGGCGGATTTGTAGACGCGCCTACGCAAACAGTTGTAAGGCGAAACTTTGATGCTGGCACGCCTGTGTTCAGTGTAAAAAACTTGGAAAACGGCTGGATAGAAGTCGAAACCGAAAAACTGTTGATTTCGTACAACCAGCAGCCGTTTAGCAAAGAGGGCTTGAGCATTGTTGTGCACGGAGTGCCAGGCTCGCAATTTAACACATGGCATTACGGCGACGAATGCCACGGCAATCTGCTTGGCACGGCGCGAACGGTGGACGAGGCGGATGGGGCTGTAAAGCTTGGAACGGGCGTAATATCTCGCGACGGGTGGGCCGTGTTAGATGATTCGCGCTCGGCAAAAATCGCGTACGCGGCTGCTGTTGATGGAAAAGAAAACCCATACGGGGCATGGGTGGAACCGCGCGCAAAGGCAGATGGCAGTGGGCTTGAATCAACCCCTAAATCAACCTCTAAAGACCTATACTTCTTTGGCTACGGTCACAACTATATAGGCGCAATTTGCGACTTTTACAAGCTTACGGGCGCGCAGCCGCTTCTTCCGCGATTTGCGCTGAGCAACTGGTGGAGCAGGTACTACAGGTACAGTCAAGACGAATATTTGCAGCTAATGAGCCGCTTTAAGCGCGAAGGCATACCGTTCTCCACGGCCGTAATCGACATGGATTGGCACGTAACGGACGTGGACCCAAAGTACGGTTCGGGATGGACTGGCTACACGTGGAACCGCGATTTATTCCCAGATCATCGCGCGTTTTTGCGCCAACTTGCCAGCGACGGGCTTGCTGTAACGCTTAATTTGCATCCGCGAGACGGCGTGCGCGCGTTTGAAGAAGACTATGCGCAAGTTGCGCGCGATATGGGAATTGATCCAGCAAGCGGCAAGGCAGTTGAGTTTGACCTTACAAATCCGCGCTTTTTGCGCGCGTACCTAAACATGCATCGGCGCATGGAGAACGAGGGCGTTGGGTTCTGGTGGATTGATTGGCAGCAGGGCGGAGTCACGAAGCAGGCTGGGCTGGATCCGCTTTGGATGCTTAACCACGTGCATTACCAGGATTCGGGGCGCGGCGGCGCGTGGCCGCTCACGTTCTCGCGCTACGCGGGGCCTGGCTCGCATCGCTACCCAGTGGGATTTTCGGGAGATAGCGTAACAACGTGGGATTCGCTGGCCTTCCAAACTTACTTTACTTCTACGGCGTCTAACATTGGCTACGGCTGGTGGAGCCACGATATTGGCGGCCACATGCTTGGTGTGCGATGCGATGAGCTGGAGGCGCGCTGGTATGCGTTCGGCGCGTTTAGCCCGATTAATCGCCTTCACTCCAGCTGCTCGCCGTTTGCAGGCAAGGAGCCGTGGAACTTCCCGCGTGAAACTCGTGACGCGATGGTTAAAATGCTGCGACTTCGCGCGCAATTGCTGCCTTATTTATATACAATGAATTATCGCGCGGCGGTTGATGGCAGGCCAATCGTAGAGCCAATGTATTGGCAATCGCCAGAAACGCCTGCAGCATACGAGATGCCGAACGAGTACCGCTTTGGCAGCCAGCTTGTGGTTGCGCCAATCGTTAGCAAGGGGTGCGCGCAAGTTGAGCGCGGGTGCACTGCCGTTTGGCTTCCAGAAGGCGATTGGTACGATTTCTTTGACGGAAGGCGCTACGTTTCGCGCGGCGGTGCGGGGCGCAGGCTTGAGGTTTGGCGAGGAATCGACCGCGTGCCAGCGTTTGCGCGTGCTGGGGTCATTGTGCCAATGCAAGTTTTGCCGAGTGAGGCGTCTTGCGCAAGTAGCGAGCAGGCGGCGGCTGCGGTTAATAGCGTTGAAAATCCGCGATCTTTGCGCGTTCTTGCATTCCCAGGGGATTGCGGCGAATTTGTGATGCGCGAAGATAATGGCCGATTTGAAGACGCGTGCGCTGGGAAAACTGCCGATACGCGTATGGAGTTGATTTGGCGCGACGGCAACGCGTCTACGCAATTTGTGATTAACGCTGCAACGGGTTGCAATAGTGCCGTTTCTTCCCTGCCTTCCAAGCGCGATTGGAGCGTGGTGTTTAGAGGCGTGGCTTGCCCAGACTTTTCGCGCGTTCGCGTTTTTGTTGGGGAAAATCAGCTTGAATCTAAGGCTGTAGAAGTTTCATATGAAGGCGAAGAGGGCGACTTAAGTCTTACTGTTTCTGTGCGAAACGTGCCTGTTGGCGATTGCGTGCGCATAATTGTTGACGGCGGGCTGCAAATTGCTGCCGACCCTAAGGTTGGCGATTGCTACAGGTTGCTTTTACAAGCGCAAATGCCATACCGCGGCAAGGAGATTGCTTTTGATGCGATTCGCCAGGCTGATGGCAGCGCGAGTGCTATAAGTGAGCTTTGTGCGCTTGAATACACTAGCGAGAGCGAGTTTGAGCGACATCAGCAAAGCGTTGACTTGACTAACGCGCATGCGCCGCAGCACCCAGAGGTTGCTAAGTGGGCGCAATGGAAGTGCACGTTGCCTGACTCGGTTAAGCGTGCGCTTGAGGAGATTTTACTTCGCAGCGCGTTGTAAGCGCTCGAACGATATTTCCTACTTGTTGTTGCGCGAGGTTTGAGTATTTCTCTCCTCGCAAGTGACGCGCACTTTTACGGATAGTTTATGAACGTTAATATTCTAAGGTTTTAGGTTTTAGGATGGCGCTATTTATTGCTCGTAGAGAAATACATCAAACCTTCTGGATATCTAGAACTTTTGCGTGTTTTTCATCACCGAGATTCTCGATTTTTCTTGCTCTCTCGGCGAGTCACCACCTTTCGGCGCTGAGGCTCGCCTCTTTCGCGGCGAAAAATCTCGAATCTCTACCTCACTTGATGCAGTCAGCGCGAACGATATTTCCGCACTTTGTACCAAATTTGGCCTATCGCTCGCGCGTTACAGCGCGCTCGCGTCTTCGCCGCGCGTAAAGTCCACTGGGCTTTACGCTTGAGCGGCTCAGCGCTTTGAAGGAGCTTGAAATGCGTTATGCAATTTCAAGCTCAGTCAAAGCGCGTACAAAAAGCGGGAAAAATGTGATTTGTATCATATACAAATGTTTAGGAAATTAAGCTAAAAACGGCGCTTGGCGTGTTGAAATCGCCAGAAATATCTAAAAAATATTCCGCAAAAATCCTTGAAATAAAAGGCCTGGGGGGGGGGTATACATCCCTAAAAGCCATAAACATTTGTTGGTAGTCTTCAAAATTTTTTATTAAATGTTATAATGACTTATCAGAGGTTAGATACATCATTATAGATGTAACCTATGGGACTTTAAATTGTTATTGTTAAAATCTATAGCACTTTGGGCGCCAATGGTAGACGCGCAAAGCGGTATCAAATAAGTCGAATTAAACTCACAGAAAGAGGAGAACATGACCACAAAATCTGGTAAGCACACCAATAAGATTGCAAAGAATACATTGAGTTCCGCAGCCAACAATGGCGTTATAAAGGCTGTTGACATGCGAAAGGTGGCTGCTCTTTCTGCTGGAGCTGCTGGCGTAATTGCTGGCGCGGCGATTGCTTTTGGCGCAACTCCTGCAATGGCGGCGGAGACTACTTCTACGCCTGTTAAGACAAGTAATGCTGCAAATGAGCAGGATTTAACTGCTAATAAGAAGAATGCTGAAGGCGAGGCTAAGGACGCTAAGGACGAAGGCAAGGTCAAGGCTAAGGCTGAAGGTGAGGCTAAGGGCGCTGAGGACGCTAAGGCTGAGGGTGCTAAGAAGACTGAGACTTCTGATAAGGCCGATTCTAAGGCTAACAAGAATGAGACTGGGCTGGCTGGGGATGGTGCTGCAAACGGTAGTGCGAATGCAGCTGATGTTGTGGATCAGCAGGCTGAAGGTGGGAAAGCGCCTGCTGATTCTACTACTTCCAATGCAGAGAGCGATGCTTCTGCTGACACAAATGAGCAAGGTGCTGTGAACAAGGATAGCGGCTCGGCAAAGCGTCGCGGTAGGCGCTCGTTGCCTGGTGCTCAGCCAACCGATGAGGCTGCGACTGCTCAAGATCGCGAAGCGACGGGGCAGCAAGACCCAGGACCACAAGCTAACAGCGAGATAACGATTTCAAAAGACACAAAAGACACTCTCCCAAACATGTACGCATGGGGCAAGTCTGACAATGTGTATGTTGAAAGCGGACAAAACCAAGAAGTTAAATTTATTCTTAAGCCAGCCGATGGTGTCTCTGTTACCAAGGTTGCTATTTTCCCGAACGATAATATTGATATTAATAATAAGAATGCCAAAGGTTTTTCTGAATATAATTCGGGTGATGGTGAATGGCATCAGTCTTACTCTGGTGAGTACTCTCTTAAAACAAATGGCGACGGCTCTGTCACGCTTACTATGACTAAGCTTTATAGAAAAGGAAGCATTAATGGCGCACAAGGTTATGCTGCCAACCGCAGTATCTATGCGTATGGCGTGAAAGACGGGAAGGAAGTCTTGCTGTACAAGACGAATATTGCGCGTGCGGCAACGATTATTCCACCAAAAAAGACTGGCTCGATTGTTTTAAAGTACGATGAGCAGCTTACTGACGAACAAATTCGCGCAAGGCTTAAAGAGGCTCTTGGCGCTCCTACCGCGGCCAAGGATGGCAAGTCGGTGCGTGAGCAAATTAAAGACGCAAGCCAAGCTTTCGGCGTGGGCGTGCGCAAGGAAGAATCAAAGCCAGTTGTTAATACTACAGATGACCCTGATAAAAAGATTGTTATTACCGATAAGCAGGCGTATGACGTTAATCAGTTTAATAGCATTAATAAGGTAACGTCGCAGCAGGGTCAGCCAACAACGTATGTTACGGGCGTGAACAACTTCAAGACCTACTTGGTCTCCGACCTCGGCTACAAGTCCGAGCCGCTCGCCCTTACCGTTGCGCGCTACGATACGCGCATCGACAAGCCAGTTGTTGAAGACCCGAACAGCATCTCCGATGACGTAAAGAACGAAATCGCAAAGAAGCTGGCAAATCTTAACCACATTCCTCAAGACAAGATTGTCTTTAACGCTGACAGCACAGTCACCATCAACTTCGAAGGCGTGGACCCAAGCCTCGCCCCTACGATTAAGCTCAGCGACCTTGTGTTGAAGAAGTTTGAAGAAAAGGATGTTAAGGTTCCAACTGGCGATAAAGCAGTCTTTGTGGCTAACCCACTCGATTATTCGAAAGACGAGATTGCGCGCATTAAGAAGGCTATTTACGAAGCTAACAAGGGCAATGATAAGCTTGGCCTGACTGAAGCTGATTATGAGAACCAGATTTCGCTTGAATATCTTAAGGGCAATTTTACTAAGGCTGGTCATGCAAATCAGGGAATCTCTAATGGTCAGGCGGAAAATACAATTACCGTTAAAATCAAGACCGATAAGGCGGTTGCCGAGTTTACCTCTAATGTAAAGGAAAACAAGCTTACAAGGATTCCAAATATTCGTACGGATTACGATGTTTCGTGGACTAAAGACAAGATTGATGGCCGCAACTCCGACGAAGGTCTTTCCTGGAGCGAAGACAAGAAGACTATTATCTACCGCTACGACCCAACTGCGGCACAAGAGTTTGATACAAATAAGATTCTTAATTTGCTAACGGCTAAGCCAAAGGAAGACAAGTCTGGCTTGCCAACGCTTGCTGGTGGCGAAACTCTTGCTCATGAAGGCGATAAAGACAACCCGCAGAAGTCGCATGTAGGCTACGTGCTTAAAGATGGACAGCCTACAACTGAGTTGTCGCTCGGCAATATGGACGGCGCTTACTGGAAATATAGTCGTAAGGTTGATAATTCTGGCGAAAAACTAGGTGATAATTTATCAGAAGCTGGTTCGTATTCTTGGGATGAAGACGCTAAGCCGGTAAAAGTTGCTGCTAAAGGAAACAAGGTATATAAAGCGCGCCTGTTTGTTTTGCCGTATGGAATGACGATGTACAGAAACATTTACATCGAAAGTGGCAAAAACCCTTGGAACACAGCAAAGGCGATTAACGTTATTTTTGTGCCGCAGACGAATCATAAGACGAGCGATTTGCAGACGTCGATTGAGGGTCACAAGACCACTAAGATTGACAACACAGACGTTCCTACCGAGGCTAAGTACTACAACGCGTCTAAGGATAAGAAAGATGCGTACGATAAGGCGTTGCAAGATGCAAAGACCTTGTATGATCAAGTTAAAAACACCGACGAGTCGAAGCTTACCGAGGATCAGAAGGCACAAATCGATAACGCAACGATTAAGCTGAATAAGGCTCGCGCCGAACTTGATGGTGATAATACTGACAAGACAAAGCTTGAGCAGTCGATTAATGATCACGGCAAGGCTCAAGAAGGTCAAACTGCTGCGTCTGGTACGCAAGCAACGAATCAGTTTAAGAACGTGAGCGATCCTGACTTCAAGAAGGCCGACGGTTCTGATGACACCGAAAGAAATGAAGCAGCTAAGAAAGCCAAGACAGCTTACGATGAAGCGCTTGCTGAAGCTGAAAAAGTAAAAGCGGACGACAACGCTACTCAAAAAGCCGTTGACGAAGCCAAGGCAAAGCTGGACGATGCTCGCAAGAAGCTTAACGATTTCACCACTAACAAGGATGAGTTGAATAATGCCATCGCTCAGCATGGCAAGGTAAACACGGGCGATGCTGATAAGACTGGTGACGAAAAACTCAAGACCGCTGACCCAACCTACCAAAACTCGAAGAAGGAAGAGCGCGAAGCCTACGATAACGCTGTAAAGAAGGCAAAAGAACTTGCCAAGGAACCAAACGCTTCCCAGAGGGAAGTGAACGAGGCTATCAAGAAACTTAAGGAAGCCAAGGAAGCGCTCGACAAGAACGCAACCGACAAGTCTCCTCTTGATGCTGCTGTGCAAAAGAGCTTCGATAATCCGAATCCAGATGATGAGTCGCAGCAAAGCGTGTTCTACAAGAACGCCAAGAATAAGACTAATGATCCTGCTGCTCAGCAAGCTGTTAAGAATTACGACGACGCTTTAAAGAAAGCCAAGGATGTTCTTGATGACAAAAAAGCCACCAAGAAAGACGTTGAGGACGCAAAGAAGGCGCTTGAAGACGCTGAAGCAGCACTTCATGCTGATACCTATCAAACAAATCCAACTGATCTTGCGCAGGCACTTGTGGACAACTTCAGCGGTTATTTGATGCCAGCGTACTTCAATGCGTTTGATTTGGCACAAAGCAAAGATCCTGCCGATGCTGAGAATGCTAAACAAGCTGCTAAGGACTTTAAAGCCTACAATGACGCTTACCACGATGCAAAAAAATTGATGGATGAATTAAAGAAGTCAGGGAGCACCGTAGATCAGAAAAAGGTTGACGCGGCTAAGGATAAGCTTATTGAAGCCCGTAAGGCAATCGATAAGTACGCAACCGATACCAGCAAGATTTCGGCGGCGCTGCTTCACAGCTTAGCCATTACTAATAGCCCGGCGTATAAAAACGCGTCCGCTGGTGCTGCAGGTTCTGACGAAGCGAAGGCAGCGAAAGCATACGACGATGCACTTAAGGAGTTGCAAAAGGCCTTCAATGATCAAATGGATAAGGACAAGGGTGACGACGATATCGAAATCCCAGAGTCTGTTATTCCAGATAAAGACATTGACATGACCAACGCAGATGCGCTTAAGAAGTTGCAGCAGCATGCTAAGGGTCAGCCTTTGAATAGGGATGTAAAAAATCTCCTTGCAAAGCTTAATGATGCTGTTAAAGGTCTGGATAAGTTTAAGACTAATACCGACGACTTGATTAAGTCGATTAATGAGGACGACAACACCAAGCAGACTCCTGCGTATAAGAATGCTTCGTTGCGTGTGTTCCAAAAAGCCGATAGCGCTGATCCAGACGCTGGCAAGAACGAACAGGCAAAGCAAGCGGTTGACAAGTATGGCGAAATGCTTAACAAAGCAAAAGAGTTGCTCGTAAAAGTTGATGCAACGCAAGAAGAGGTGGACAAAGCTAAAAAAGACCTTGACGACGCTCGCAAAGCACTGTTAGGCGATCCGAAAGATCAAGCGCATGTTCCTGGCTTTAACACCGACACCTCCAAGCTCCAAAAGAGCGTTGGCAAGCACGGTAAAGAGAAGCAGGGTGAGACTGCGGCTACCGAAGGTACTGTTACCTCCGACGCATATCGCAACGCCTCTGATCCTCACTTCTTGAAGGATGATGGCCAGCCTGATGACACCAGGAACAATGCTGCCAAGAAAGCTAAGGTCGATTACGACAAGGCGTTGGCCGAGGCTCAGGAGTTGATCAATAAAGCAGATCCTAAGAGCAAGACGCCTTTGGATGCGCAGCCAACTCAGCAAGAAGTTAACGACGCTTTGAAGAAGCTTGACGATGCTCGTACCGCGCTTGATGCCTACAAGACTAATACGTATGCATTGAGCGAAGAAGCAGCTAAGTCTACTGCGGACGGAGCGCAAACTGTCGGTGAAAGCGACTTTGAGAACACGCCAGAGTTCAAGAACGCTGACGCTAAGAAGGGTGAAGGCAACAAGGACAATGACGACGTCGATGCTTATAGGAAGGCTCTCAAGGCTGCACGTGATTTACTTGCCAAGAAGGATTCGACTACACTCAGCGAACGTCCAACGCAGCAGCAGGTTGACGAGGCGCTTGCTGCCTTGAAGAAGGCTAAGCAAACTATTACCGACACCTACAAGACCGATGTATCTTTGCTTAAGGATGCAAAGGACTTTGCGAATGGCGGCTTTAAGCAGACTCCTGAGTATACGAATGCTGTGGCGCTTAAGAATGACAGTTCTGATACGCAGAAGCAATCCAAGGCTAAAGAGGATGTTGAAGCTCTCGATGAGAACACTGATAATGGTGCTTTGAAGAAGGCCAAGGACATCATTGATAATCCAACTGGTAAAACTCAGAAGGAAGTTGATGAAGCGCTTAAGACTTTGCAAGACGCCATGAACAAAGTTACCGACAACTACAAGACCGACGTAAAGCCTCTTCAAAACGAAGTTGGCGATAAGAATGACAAGGGCCAGGATGTAACACCTCCGTTCGAAGCGACGGTTGAGTACAAGAATGCGCTTGCGAAGAAGGATGCTGGTGACACTGATGCAACCTCAAAGCTGGAAGCTTACAACGAAAAGCTTAAGGCTGCGCAGGAACTTATCAACAAG
This sequence comes from Gardnerella rara, assembly GCF_055452355.1. Taxonomy (NCBI): domain Bacteria; kingdom Bacillati; phylum Actinomycetota; class Actinomycetes; order Bifidobacteriales; family Bifidobacteriaceae; genus Gardnerella; species Gardnerella rara. The sequence goes on along the minus strand of NZ_JBVBJP010000005.1, from coordinate 46,865 downwards.
GTCAAGAATCCTGATCCAAACGCTGAAGCTGACTCAAAGCCAACCAATGCTGATGTTAAGCAAGCTCTTGATGAGTTGAAGGCTGCCAAGGATGCAATCACCAATGGTTTCAAGACCAACGCAGCTGACCTTAAGAAGGAAGCTGATGATAAGGATGAGCACGGAACGGCTCATAATCCTGCTTTTGAGAGCAGCCCAGAGTATAAGAACGCACTTGCCAAGAAGGGTAATAGCGACAAGGACATTGAGGATGTGCAAACGTACAAAGATGCTCTAAAGAAAGCTAACGACCTTCTTAGTAAGTTCGATGAGAACGGTAATCCAAAGTCTGGTGAAAAGGACATCCCATCTCAGCAAGAAGTTGATGAGGCTCAAAAGGCTCTTAAGGAAATCAAGGAAAAGATCCTTGCTAACTACAAGACCAATCCAACCGAGCTGAACGAAGAAGTCAAGCAGTCTAAGGACGGCGACGACGACCCGCGCGATACCGTGTTCGAGAACACTCCTGCGTTCAAGAATGCGACTGCTAAGGGTGATGAAGATGCTAAGAAGGATCTTAAGGACTACAACGACAAGCTCACAGCAGCCAGGAATCTTCTTAAGGCCTTCGATCTTGTTAATGGTGGTGTACAAAATCCTCTTCCAGCAGGCACTAAGGTTCCAACCCAGCAGGAACTCGACAAGGCTCTAAAGGAGCTCCAAGAAGCCAAGTCGAAGATCGAAAAAGATTATGCGACTCAGAAGGGCGATTTGTCTACTGAGGCTGGTGCTGACGACACCTTCAGGAAGACTCCAGAATTCCAGAACGCTGCAGGAAGCGAAGAAGCCAAAGAGTACGCGAATGCGCTTGCCGAGGCAAATTCTGTGCTTGGCGACGAGAACGCTACACAGGCCGATGTTGACGCGGCTTTGAAGAGGCTCCAGGATGCCAAGGCAGCCCTTAGAAGAAACCATGGAACCGACAAGTCTGATTTGCGTAATGAGGCAGATAATGACCCTACATTCCGCGATTCAATCCCGTTCTTGATTGCAAACAGTGCGGATATTGCTGAGTACAACAAGGCGCTGCAGGAAGCGAATGAGGTGCTTAAGGATCCAAATGCAACGCAGGCCCAGGTTGATGCGGCTCTTAGAAAGTTGCAGGCTATAAAGCGTCGTATTCTTGATGCATTTGGCTCGTTTGGCAACGGCGGTAGCGGTTATGTTGGCACTGGTTTTGGTGTTGGCGCTGCTGCGGTTGATAAGTCCATGCTGATTGTGGAGGTAAATGGCGCACTTGCGGATATTGCTAATGGCGTGAATGCTAATGCTTCTGCGGATGCTGCGAACGCTGCTGCCGTGATTAGCGAGTTTAATGCTGCGTTGCAGAATGCGCGTGCTGTTCTTGCCAATCCAAATGCAACTCAGGCGCAGGTTGACGCAGCTTTGAATAGGCTTCGTGCGGCTCGTGCTGCTCTTGCGGCGCTGAATGCGGCGGATGCAGATAGGGGCGGTTCTTCTCGCGGTAGTTTGAGCGTTCAGACTGGCGTTGATTCTGCAACGCTAAGCGCGTTCGCCGCTATGTTTGTGGGGCTGGCAGGACTCGGAGTGTCTGCTAAGCGCCGTAAGCACGCTAGTAAGTAGCTTGGCTGCGATGCGCTGCGATGCGCGCCTGCACTGATGTCTGTTAGCTTATAACTGATATCGCACAAAATGGCTTGCGCTCCGACCTGCCTTTTCGCTTAAAGCGTAGTGCGAAAAGGCAATTCGGAGCGCTGAGCTTGCTCAAGGTTGAAAGCACTGTGTGCTTTCAACGCAAGCGAAGACGTTCGCGCGCTTAGACCGCGCAAGCGATTTGACGGGTTTTGTACCAAATTTGGCCTAAATCACGTACAAAAAGCGGAGTTGTTTTCCCGATTTTGTAGTTGATTTTGCTGTTTTGAGCAACATTTTCGGGAAAATCTTCCCGATTTTGTAGCTCGACACACCGTGAATCAGCTACAAACGCAGTACAAGGCAGGTCGTCGCGCAAGTTAGGTAGAGATTCGAGATTTTTCGCCGCGAAAGAGGTGAGCCTCAGCGCCGAAGGTGGTGACTCGCCGAGAGAGCAAGAAAAATCGAGAATCTCAGGCGACTAGCGATACGCAATTGTTCAAGCATGCAAGAGGGCTGGGTGATTCTTGGTCGAACAGTATAAGAGCGGCAGCCGATACCAAATAATCCAATGACTCACCCTACAAACAAACTTAAGCAAAAAACAAAATCAAAGCCAAATCGGAACAACCGCAACACAAGACAACACGTAATAGGCGGAGCGTTGTGAGACAAGAATTAGCCAGCCCTCCTACAACGTTAAATAGGAAGCCGCGCAACACCAAGTAAGGAATTGCGCAACTCTAAATATAAAGGCGCGCTCGCTGCGCAAAGTTGAGTGGGGGAGTGTTAAGTTTTTGCGAAACGCGCGCAAAAATGCTTGACTTTAATAACTTGAGTGTGTTAGACTCAAGTTTTGTAAAAAGAAAAAGCGGCTAGTCGCAAGGCTGGCTGCCAAGAATTTGAGTACATAGATTAAAAGGTACATAGATAAGATAGCTAGGAGATATTATGGGACGCGCAGTAGGTATTGATTTAGGAACAACGAACTCCTGCATTGCAACGCTTGAAGGCGGCAGCCCAACAGTTATTGTTAACGCAGAAGGTGCGCGTACAACACCGTCCGTGGTGGCTTTCAGCAAGTCGGGAGAAATCTTGGTTGGCGAAGTTGCTAAGCGTCAGGCTGTTACTAACGTTGACCGCACGATTAGCTCCGTAAAGCGCCATATGGGTACGGATTGGTCCGTTGAGATTGATGGCAAGAAGTGGACTCCACAAGAGATTTCTGCTCAGGTTTTGATGAAGTTGAAGCGAGATGCAGAAGCCTACCTTGGTGAGCCAGTAACCGATGCTGTTATTACATGCCCAGCATACTTCAACGATGCTCAGCGTCAGGCAACTAAGGATGCAGGTAAGATTGCAGGCTTGAACGTGCTGCGTATTATTAACGAACCAACTGCTGCTGCATTGGCTTATGGCCTTGAAAAAGGCAAGGAAGACGAGCGCATTTTGGTGTTCGACTTGGGTGGCGGTACTTTCGATGTGTCGCTTCTTGAGATTGGTAAGGATGACGACGGCTTCTCCACAATCCAGGTGCAGGCCACTAATGGCGATAACCACTTGGGTGGCGATGACTGGGATCAGAAGATTATTGACTGGCTTGTTAGCGAAGTCAAGAACAAGTATGGCGTTGATTTGAGCAAAGATAAGATTGCTTTGCAGCGCTTGAAGGAAGCTGCTGAGCAGGCAAAGAAGGAGCTTAGCTCTTCTACATCCGCCTCAATTTCGATGCAATACTTGGCTATGACTGCAGACGGAACTCCAGTGCATTTGGATGAGACATTGACTCGCGCTCACTTTGAGGAGATGACTTCCGACTTGCTTGGTCGCTGCCGTACGCCATTTAACAACGTGCTTTCCGACGCTGGCATCTCCGTAAGCCAGATTGATCACGTGGTGCTTGTTGGTGGTTCTACTCGTATGCCAGCCGTCAAGGAGCTTGTAAAGGAGCTTACGGGCGGTAAGGAAGCGAACCAGTCCGTGAATCCAGATGAGGTTGTGGCTGTTGGTGCAGCTGTGCAATCGGGTGTTATTAAGGGAGACCGCAAAGACGTTCTGCTTATTGACGTAACTCCACTTTCTTTGGGAATTGAAACCAAGGGTGGAATTATGACGAAGCTTATTGAGCGTAATACCGCAATCCCTACTAAGCGATCCGAAGTGTTCTCTACTGCAGAAGACAATCAGCCATCCGTGTTGATTCAGGTTTACCAGGGCGAACGCGAGTTTGCGCGCGACAACAAGCCTCTTGGTACTTTTGAGTTGACGGGTATTGCTCCAGCTCCTCGTGGCGTTCCACAAATCGAAGTGACTTTCGACATTGACGCTAACGGCATTGTGCATGTTTCTGCTAAAGATAAGGGCACGGGCAAGGAACAGTCCATGACGATTACTGGCGGATCTGGCTTGCCAAAGGACGAGATTGACCGCATGGTTAAAGAGGCGGAAGCTCACGAAGCGGAAGATAAGAAGCGCAAGGAAGAAGCGGATACTCGTAACCAGGCAGAATCCTTTGCTTACCAGACTGAAAAGCTTGTTAACGACAATAAGGATAAGCTTTCCGACGAAATCTCCAAGGAAGTTACCGAAAAGGTGAATGCTTTGAAGGAAGCTTTGAAGGGTGACGACATTGAGAAGATTAAGAGTGCGCAAAGCGAGCTTATGACGTCTGCTCAAAAGATTGGTCAGCAGCTTTATGCTCAGCAGGGTGCGGCTGGTGCTGCAGGTGCTGCTGGTGCTGGTGCTGCATCTGATGCAAATGCAGGTGCCTCTAAAGATGACGACGTGGTTGACGCCGAAGTGGTGGACGACGACAAGGACGATAAGGACAACAAGTAATGTCCGAGTTTAACGCCAACGACTACTTGAGCGGTTTGGAAGACGTGCCGTCGGATTCTGGCGATTCGGCTGCTGGCGATTCGCGTGCGGCGGATAGCGCTGCGGCAGATGGTGTTGCAGCGCATGAGGAAACTCATGAGGCAAAGCACGAAGCAAAGCATGCGGCTGCTAACACAGACGCAGCTGCGGAAGAATCGCAAGCAACCGACGACGAATCCAACGCGCGTAAATCTAAAGAGAATGACAATTCTGCAAACAAGCAAAGCAGCGAAGAAGACGATTCCTTAACGCCTCTTGGCAAAGCCAAAAAAGAGGCGGCGGACTATTTGGAAGCGTTGCAACGCGAGCGAGCAGAGTTCATCAACTTTAGAAACCGCGCCGCCAAAGAGCAAGACAGATTTAGGCAGCATGGAATAACAGACGTGCTTACGGCTTTATTGCCAGCTTTAGACGACATTGATAGGATTCGCGAACACGGCGCAATGGACGATTCGTTCAAGGCCGTGGCCGCAAAATTAGATAAGGCGTTTGAAAAGTTTGGCGTAGAAAAGTTTGGCGAAAAGGGCGAAGACTTTGACCCGACTAAGCACGATGCGATTCTACACAAGCCAGATGCAAATGCTACTAAGGAAACGGTTGATGTTGTTGTGGAGTCGGGCTACAGGATTGGCGATCGCGTTATACGCGCGGCAAGAGTTGTAGTGGCGTCTCCAAGCAATGAGTAGTAGCGTGCGCAGTGTAAAACAGTGTGAAACAACGCGTGAAACATCGCTAGTGTTAGTGCTTGTTTAGCTTGTCTAGCTCGCGCACTGCATCAAACGTCTACTTGCGAGTCCCATGCCTACTCGTGTTGGTGGTTTAGATTCTAAGCTGCCAGCGCGGGTAGGTTATTTAGATATAGGTTATTTAGATAAATGCCAGTGGCTCAAGAAAAAGGAGCTTAAATGGCTGAGAATGAATGGCTAGCCAAAGATTTTTACAAGGTTCTCGGCGTCTCCAAAGATGCTGACGAAGACACGATTACAAAAGCGTACAGAAAACTCGCTAGAAAATATCATCCAGACTTAAACAAAACTAAAGAAGCAGAAGAAAAATTTAAAGATGTATCTGAAGCGTACGATGTTTTGAAAGATAAGCAGATGCGTGCGCGCTACGATGCGATTCGTCAATTTGGCGCAGGCGGAGCAAGATTCGCTGGCGGCTCTGGAGCAGGCGGATTCGACGCAAGCGGATTCAGCGACATTTTCTCATCAATGTTTGGCGGGTCGCCGATGGGCGGCGGCTCACGCGTGCGATTCTCCACGGGCGGAGCTGGGCCAGACATGGGCAACATATTCTCCATGTTTACGGGCGGCGCGGGCGCGCAGTCGCAAGCAGGATTTGGCGGCGCAGACTACGGGCAGTACGGGCAGTATGCTCAATCTGGCCAGTACGCTCAATCTGCTCAATCTGCTCCGCAAAACTCGCCTGAACGCGGCGAAGACATTACAACGTCTATAAAACTAACGTTTAAGCAAGCGTTTAAAGGTGCTACAGTTTCGCTTCGATCGGGCGGAGAGTCGTTTAAAACGCATATTCCTGCAGGCGTAAAAGACGGGCAAAAAATCCGCCTAAAGTCAAAGGGAAAGCCAGGAAAGTTTGGCGGCGCTTCTGGAGACATGTATTTGCAAGTGCAAGTGGAAAAGTCGGAGCAATTCTCGATTGAAGGCTGCGACTTAGTGGCCACTTTGCCGCTGACTTTAAGCGAAGCTGTGCACGGAGCAAAAGTCACGCTTAAAAACGTAGATGGCGAGCCAGTTGTGTTTAAGGTGCCGTCTGGAACTTCGGGCGGCAGCAGAATACGCGTAGAAGGCGAAGGCGTGCCAGGCAAAGACGGCGCGTTTGTTGGAATTGTGCAAATTCGCGTTCCAAAAAAGTCAACAATGGCGGTAAAGCGCGCTGCAAAAGAGTTTGATAAGGCGTGCGGCGCAGATTACGAGCAAGAAGTTAAGGATTTGCGGGCATAGCAACAAATCGCTTAGCGGTTGCGTTTGCGTGTAGAAAGGAAAATCATGGCTAGGTTGGATCGCCAAATTAGGGCGCTGTATGAGATGTGTGCAGTGGCGCTAGTGCGTGGAAATGCAACGCTTGACGGCGCGGACGAAGTGGGCTTTAAAATCGACATGCCGATTTTTACCGTGAGTCACGTAGCCAACCTAACCGACACGCATCCGCAAACGCTTAGGCAATACGATAGATTGCACCTGATTATGCCGCAGCGTACAGAAGGCGGAGCCAGAAGATACTCGCTTAGAGACATAGATAGGCTTGTGCAAACGCAAAAACTGAGCCAAGAAAACGGCGTGAATCTTGCTGGAATTATGCGGATTTTGGAGCTTCAAGAAGAAAATCGCCAACTTAAAAGGCAAGTGAGGCGCCTGGTTGACGAGGCGGCGAGTGCGGAGCGAAACATTTTTGCAGCGAGTGCAGATGGGAACATTGTGGAGGTTCAGCGATCGCAGCGTGCAAAGGATTGGCGCCGAGATATTCGCGTGCCTCAGCGCGAGTTGCCGTCGTCTTATGCGAGAGGCAATAATGGCGATTCGCAATATAATGATTATGCAAGCAATGATTTAGAAGACGATAGGTCGATTGTTTTGTGGCGTGCGTTTGGGCTGTAGCGCCTACTCCAACATTAGTTTAGATTTTTCTAAATACTAGTCAAATGTTTAAATAGACTGTGGATATGTGGATAATCACAAATGCAAACGCGCAAATAAGTGCATAAGTGAATAAGTTAAGTAGCGCTTAAGCGCGTAGGTGTATAAGTGTATAAGAATATAAGGGGATTAATGGCAACGAGCGCAACCGAGGAAAATGCATTGGCAGAGTTAACAGCACAAAAATCGGCAATTGAGATGGCGGCTGCGGAAAATCGCAAGCTGGCTGCAGTGTTTTGGGATATGGACGGCACGCTAATCGACTCCGAGCCGTATTGGCACGAATCCGAGATTAAAATCGCAAAAGAACACGGCGGCGAGTGGAGCGAAGACCTTGCGTGGCAGTACTCGGGCGGGTCGCTAAAAGATGTTGCCGAAGCCATGATTGCGCGCGGAACAAAGATGGGCGTTGAAGAGATTGGCAACGCGATGGTGGACTACGTTGCCGAGCGCGAAAGCGCGGAAGTTCCATGGGTGCCAGACGTTTTAGATCTTTTGCAAAAGCTTGCCGACGCAGAAATCCCTTCGATTTTAGTGAGCAATTCGCCAAGGCGACTTGTTGAAAACATTGTGAATCATGCGCCTAAAGGTGCGTTTGCTGGCTTTATTTGCGGCGATGACGGATACCCTACAAAGCCAAGCCCCGAGCCGTATTTGGCTGCAGGTAGGTTGCTTGGCATTAGTGCGCAAAACATGAAGTATTGCATTGCGATTGAGGATTCGTTTGCGGGGCTAAAGTCGGCTGCGGCTTCGGGAGCGACCACTCTTGCACAAAGAGCGTACTCGAACTTAGATGTTAGCGGCGGACCGCAGTTTGCGGACTTAAACGGCTACAAAGACCTTACGCCGCAAGCGCTTGAGCGCTACATCATTGATCGCCTTGCGCAGTAGCGCGCGACATTTCCTATTTGGTGTGTAGGAGGGCTGGCTAATTCTTGTCTCACAACGCTCCGCCTATTACGTGTGGTTTGTTGTTGCGGTTGTTCCGATTTGGCTTTGATTTTGTTTTTTGGATTGAAGTTTGTTTGTAGGGTGAGTCATTGGATTATTTGGTATCGGCTGCCGCTCTTATACTGTTCGACCAAGAATCACCCAGCCCTCTTGCATGCTTGAACCTTTGCGTATCGCTAGTCGCCTGAGATTCTCGATTTTTCTTGCTACTTCAGCGAATCACCATCAAAGATGCTGAGGTTCGCTTCATCCGCTGCGAAAAATCTCGAATCTCTACCTCACTTGATGCAGTCAGCGCGAGCGATTTTCCCGAGAATGTTGTTCAAAATGGCAAAATTAGCTACAAAATCGGGAGATTTTTCCCGAAAATGTAGCTCTAAACGGCGTGTTGAACAACAAACTCGGGAAAATACAGATTAATCGCCGCCAGCTCCAGCAGTATTTTGGCCGCTTGTGCCGCTTGTGCCGTAGCCTCCGCTCCAGCTGCCCGCGCCGCCAGACCCATCGCCAGCACTGCCGCTGCTAGTAGTGCCACTGCCAGCCGATCTGTTCTCGTTATTCGTGCCGCCATCGCCAGAACCATTCAATCCATTGGCGCCATTCGCACGATCTTCACTACTAGAACCATCTTCCTTATTAGCGCCATTTGCGCCACTTGATTCGCTTTCGCCATCTTCGTCGTCCGCAGCCTCGTGCTTGCTTCCGCCAAGCCCCCAAGTTCCATCTTCGCCGCCAATTTTGCCATTATCTTTAGCTTCTGGGAACTTTTCCGCAGCCGTTCCAGCCAGCGCCGCACGCATGTATCTTGTAAACAAATGCGCCGAATACCCAATTCCACCAGGGTACCCGCGGAAAGTTGGCACAGGCAAAGGATTTCCTTGCGCATCTGGATTCCAAATAGCAAACACAGTCACAACACTCGGCGTAAATCCAACAAAACTACACGCCGAAGCATCGTTAGCGGTTCCCGACTTTCCAGCAATCGGCTTTCCAACGCCCCTAACCTCTGGCGAAGTACCGTATTGCACAACGCCTTGCATGGCCTTAATAGCAAGCGCCATGTCTGCAGCCGCAAACACCTGTTTTCCAGCGGTCGGCGCCCTATAAAACTCTTTGCCATCTGGGTTCTTAACGCTAGAAACAATGTGCAAATCTGGCCTGCGCCCCTGGTTTGCAATCGTGGAATACGCGCGCGCAATCTCACTAATATGCACAGGGTCGTTTCCAAGAACAGTAAACGGATTCTTGCCGTTAATGCGCTGCGCATTTAACCCAGCCATAACAGCCGTATTTGCCACGCCTTTTTGCCCCAGCTTTTCTTGCAAAGCCATAAATGGCGTGTTTACAGAGTTTGCTGTTGCTTTATAAAGGTTGATTATTCCCCAATTTGTGTTTGCAAAGTTGTTTACTGGCTTGTCAATTCCCTTAAACTTTAGCCCAGTATTGCCATTAAACAGCGTGTTTAGATTTGTGCCAGCCTGAATCGCCCCAATAAGCGCAAATGGCTTCATGGTACTTCCAGGCTCGTAAAGCGCTTGAGTGGCGTTATTTAGTGGCTTAGAAAGGTAGTCGTCGCCCGCGTAAACCGATATAATCGACCCGTCCTTAGGATTTACGCTCATTGCGCCCGTCTGCACTCCCTGCGGCGTAACTCCGCGCGCGCCAGCAGTCGGGCTTGCCACGCTAAACATAAGGTCTTGCTTAGCTTTGTCGATTGTTGTAATAATGCGGTATCCGCCCGTGTCTAGGTCTTCTTTTGTAAACGCGCCGCCGCTTGTAAGCTCGCTGCGAACCATCTGCAAAAGGTATCCTTGCGGCCCCGCGTACACGTTTTGCTTGGTTTGATTAATGGTCTGCGGCATTTTTGCGTTTTTGTATTCTTCGCTTGTAATGTACTTGTCTTCACGCATAATTCGCAGAACGCGCTTGAATCGAATATTCGCCTCTTTAGGCATGATTGCAGGATCCCAGCTGCTTGGCGCAGGAATTATTCCAGCCAGCATTGCCGCTTGAGATAGCGTAAGATCCTTCGCTTCCACACCAAAATACGCTTTTGCTGCCGCCTGAATTCCGTACGCTCCGCGACCCAGATAAATCGTGTTCATGTAATTGCACAGCACGGTGTTTTTGTCTTGCGTTTGCGCAATTTTTAGCGCAAGAATGGCCTCGTGCAGTTTGCCTAAATACGTTTTTGTTTCGCCAAGATAGTAGCGTTCCGCGTATTGTTGCGTAATCGTAGAGCCGCCCCATCTGCCTTTAGACGTTACGTTGTGGATTATTGCGCGCCCAATTCCCTTAAGATCGATGCCGCCGTCTTTGTAGAATGACCTGTTTTCGCTTGCGATTATTGCGTTTCCAACATATGGCTTTAGCACAGAGCAGTTTATGATTTCGCGATTTTGCTCTGCAAAGCTGCCGATTTCCGTTTTTCCGTCCGCGTAGTAAACCTTGGTTTTATCCGCCATTGCGATTTTGTCTGGCTGCGGAATGTCTGTTGTTACGTACATCCACGCAACCGTTAGAATTCCAAGGATTATTGGTGTAAAAACTACGATTAGCGCCCAAAAAATAATCGGGTGTTTTGTTCTAAAGTTTTTTGGGATTCTTCTGTGGCTTCTGCGATTGTATGGTCGCCTTGCGCTTCCGCCGTTTCTTCCGCCGTTTCTTCCGCCATTTCTTCCGCCTGCCCTGTTGCCTGCGCCATTGCCTGCTCTGTTGCCTGCCTCATTGCCAGCGGCATTGCCTGCGCCCGCGCTTCTTATAGTGCGTCTTGTGCTAGAAGAGTGCGAATTTCGTCCATAACTATTTGCAACCATACAATCCAAGTTAGCGCTTGGCGAGGAATTTTAATCATATGCAACGAGGAATTTTAATCATGCATAATATCATGTGTAATATTTGTAAAAGCTAGTATTATAAAAGTGTATTAGTGCGGCGTTGGTGTGTGCCGCTAATTTTTGCTAAGGAGTTTATATGAGTATCCGCGTTGCCATTGCCGGTGTTGGCAATTGTGCTTCGTCGTTAGTTCAGGGCGTTGAATATTACAAAAATGCCAATGATGGCGATAAAATTCCAGGATTAATGCATGCTGTTTTTGGGCAATATCGCGTGCGAGACATTGAGTTTGTAGCTGCTTTTGACGTTGACGCTTTAAAAGTTGGCCACGACTTAAGCGAGGCGATTTATGCTTCTCAAAACAACACGATTCGCTTTGCAGACGTGCCTAATCTTGGAGTTACAGTGCAGCGCGGCCCTACCTACGACGGCTTGGGCGATTACTACAAGCAGATGATTGAGGAGTCTAAAGAAGAGCCTGTAAATGTTGCCGCGGTTTTGCGCGATTTGCATGTAGACGTGCTTGTTTCTTACTTGCCAGTGGGCTCCGAGCAGGCAGACAAGGCGTATGCTACGGCTGCTATGGAAGCTGGATGCGCGTTTGTAAATTGCCTTCCTGTTTTTATTGCTTCCGACCCAGTTTGGGCGCAAAAATTCCGCGATGCAGGCGTGCCGATTATTGGCGACGATATTAAAAGCCAGGTTGGCGCCACGATTACACACCGCGTTATGGCGCGACTTTTTGAAGATAGAGGAGTGCGTTTAGACCGCACTTACCAGCTTAATGTTGGCGGAAACATGGACTTTATGAACATGTTGCAGCGCTCTAGGCTTGAGTCGAAGAAGATTTCTAAGACGCGCGCGGTTACTTCGATTGTTCCGCACGATATGGATGACCACAACGTGCACATTGGCCCTTCGGATTATGTTGCTTGGCTTGACGACCGCAAGTTTGCGTTTGTGCGCTTGGAGGGCACCACTTTTGGCGATGTTCCGCTTAGCTTGGAGTACAAGCTTGAGGTGTGGGATTCGCCTAATTCCGCAGGCATTGTTATAGACGCTGTGCGCGCGGCGAAGATTGCGATGGATCGCAAGCTTTCGGGGCCGATTTTGGCTCCTAGCTCTTACTTTATGAAGTCGCCAGCTGTTCAGCATGAAGATAGCGAGGCGCGCGAACTTGTTGAGCGCTATATTGCTGGAGATGTTGAGGCAGATGAGTCGCAGCTTAATGCAGATGTTGAGGATGCAAAGAAGAGCGGCAAAAGCGTGTGGCGCGCTTAGCGATGCGCCTAGCGATGCGCCTAATGGTGCGGTTGCTTGAGATTTGATTTCGGCATTCGCTTGGCTTTTCATCGGTTGCTTGCGACTTGCGCTCGGCTTGCGCTCGACTTTTATCCATAATCGTGTAATATAGGTAGAGCCTCCGCGTGGCACTACGTCACCCAATCCCCCCAGGGCAGGAATGCAGCAAGGGTAAGTGGCCTCTGGTGGGTGCGCGGGGGTTTTCTGTATTTTTGTTAATATCTTTGTAAATTCTTCCCGACTTTGTTCCCAAAATTGGCCAAAAAGAAACAAACGCGGGCAAAAAGAAACAAACGCGGGCAAGTGTTCTTGCTTTTGTTCCCAAAATTGGTCGAAATGGGAACAAACGCGGGCAAAAAGAAACAAACGCGGGCAAAAAGAAACAAACACGGGCAAGTGTTCCCGACTTTGTTCCCAAAATTGGCCAAAACGTAAACAAACGCGGGGGAAAAGAAACAAACGCGGGAAAATCGCTCGCGCGCTGCGCTCTAAGCGAAAAGGTATGTCGGAGCGAGTGGAGTGTTGTTTGATAAAATATTGCGTATGGGTCAATTTGAAGGCAGCCAGATTAGCGGCGATAGTCAGCTAACTCAAAACTCTAATAGCAGCGAAGCTAATCAAGATATTTCTAAGCTCGATCCATTGATGAATCGCCCTAGAATATCTACAATCGTGCTATGCGCCGTATGCGCGGTTCTTTTTGCAGCATCTGCTGCGGCAGTGTGGTTTTTAGCTGTACGAACTTCGTTAGGTCAGTCGTACGAAGAAATGGTGATTAGCACTTTTGGCTATAGCGCCATTCCATCAACACTTGCTGCGATTTTAGCGCCGCTTAGAAACTCCATAATCGTTATAGTTTTGAGCGTGCTAATATGCGTTGCTGCGCTAATAGTTGTGATTATAAGAAAACGCTGGTGGTTGCTTGCCCAATGCGCTGCAATACTTGCTTTATCGCTTGCAGCAGAGCCACTAAAGCGCGTCCTTCCGCGACCAATGCTGGTAAACGTTGCCACTCTTGCAAAGAACTCTGCGCCTTCGGGGCACACTCTTTTAATGGCGGCCGCTTGCGCGATTCTTATTTGCGCTGTTAGCCGAGCGTTTAGAGCGTGGGTTGCAGCTGGAGCCGCGTTAATAACATTTTTGCTGGCTGTGGCTCTTATGGGAGGCCGTTGGCATAGGCCTGCAGACGTTGTAATGTCGGTGCTAATGGTGGGAGCAATCGCTTGCGCTGCAATGGCTTTTACGCGCGGATCTGCAATGGATTTACCTGGTCGTAGAAGGTCTTCTATAAGCGTGCAAATTGTTGGAACTGCAATGATTACAATGGGCATTATTGGCATCGTGTATTTTGCGTACATGTTTTATCAGATTTTGCCAGGTGTTGAATTGGGCGCAAAATGGGCGATTGGCGTTTCGCACGTTTTAACATATTGGGCAGTTGCGGGAGTGTGCGGCCTAACGTTCGGCGTTTTGATGGTTCTTAAACACTGCACGGCCGCGCCTTTGAGCAGACTCGGGTTAGTTGGCGCGCCGCCTACGCCGCCAGCAAAAAGCGATGCGCAAAGTCAGCCTGATGAAAGTGATTTGTTAAAAATGCTATCGTCTAATTAAATAAAAAAAAATAAGTAAAATTGAATAAAAAATCATTAAAGTGGTATATATAGGAGTATATGCTGATATTTCGCAAAATTTGATTTATTGGGAATGATGCGTAAATTGCGTTAGAGTAGGTTGCGTTAGAGTAGGTTGCATAAAGCAAGTTGCGTTAGAGTTGGCGCAGGTAGTGAGCGCGAAATATGCAGTGCATTTAGTGTTTAGTGCATGCGAGTGCATGTGAGTGCAGATACGAAAGGAGAGAGTATGACAGAGCAGAACAAGCTTGTCATTGTGGAGTCTCCCACTAAAGCGCGTAAAATAGGCGGATATCTTGGAAGCGGATACACGGTTATGGCGTCCGTTGGCCACATTCGCGATTTAGCACAGCCAAGTCAGGTGCCAGCCGCTAAAAAGGCGGAATTTGGCAAGTTTGGCGTAGACGTAAACAATGGTTTTGAGCCGTACTACATTGTTGGGGCCGATAAAAAGAAAACCGTTTCCGACTTAAAAGCCGCGCTGGCAAAGTCGGGCGAGTTGTTCCTTGCAACTGATGAGGACCGCGAAGGAGAGGCGATTGCGTGGCATCTTGTGCAGGCGCTTAAGCCAAAAGTGCCAGTAAAGCGCATGGTGTTTCACGAGATTACAAAGCCTGCGATTCAGGCTTCGCTTGCTAACACGAGAGACGTTGACGATCACATGGTTGATGCGCAAGAAACGCGCCGCGTGTTGGATAGATTGTACGGCTACGAGCTTTCGCCAGTTTTGTGGCGCAAGGTGGGGCCGGGTCTTTCCGCTGGACGAGTGCAATCTGTTGCAACGCGTTTGATTGTTGAGCGCGAGCGCGAGAGAATGGCGTTTAGAAAAGCGAGCTATTGGGATGTTTGCGCGGATTTGAGCGCAAACGGCGTAGATTTTCAGGCGCGAATGACGGCTCTAAACGGAGCGCGTTTGGCGGGTTCTAAAGATTTTAACTCTCTTGGCGAGCTTCAAAAAGCCAAGGGCGAATCTGCTTTAGCGCACTATTTAAACGAGGCGGACGCTTGCGCGATTGCGCAAAATCTTGGCGCGGCCGATTTTGTTGTAAACTCAATGGATACTAAGCCGTATCGCCGCCGCCCATTGCCTCCGTTTACAACGTCTACTCTTCAGCAAACCGCTGGAAATCGCTTGTCTATGAGTTCTCGCCAAACTATGCGCGCGGCTCAATCTTTGTATGAAAACGGTTATATAACATACATGCGTACGGATTCTGTAACGCTTTCTAAAGAGGCGATTTTTGCGGCTCGAGATTGTGTTAAGTCTAATTTTGGAGACGAGTATTTAGCGGATTCTCCAAAACAGTACGCTACGACTTCTGCAGGCGCTCAAGAGGCGCACGAGTGTATTCGTCCTGCTGGGTCTGCGTTTAAAAATCCTGCGGATTTGGCGGGCGCGCTGCCTGCCGATCAGCTTAAGCTTTACACGCTTATTTGGCAGCGCACGCTTGCGTCTCAAATGGCGGACGCCACTGGTTTTACAGCTACAGTTAAGCTAGACGCTTTAGCTGGCAGCTTTGGAACGGCTAATTTCCAGGCTTCTGGAACCGTTATTGAGTTTGCTGGATTTATGAAGGTGTTTGGCGGATTTAGCGAAGACGAGCAGTCTAAGGCTTTGCCGCCTATGGCTAATGGCGATGTTCTTAAAGCTTTGCAAGTTAGCGCGGATGGCCACGAGACTCAGCCGCCAGCACGCTACACGGAAGCGTCTTTAGTTAAAACGTTGGAAGCTAAGGAGATTGGTAGGCCGTCTACTTACGCTAGCATTATTTCCACGATTATTGATCGCGGATACGTGTATGAGCGTGGGCGTGCGTTAATCCCAAGCTGGCTTGCTTTTGCGGTTATTAAGCTTTTGGAATCTAATTTCCCAACTTATGTTGACTACGCGTTTACAGCAGACATGGAAAATGGCCTGGATCGCATTGCGCATGGTGAGGAAGCTGGTAAAGATTGGCTTTACAAGTTTTACTTTGGAGATGACGGGGCGGTTGCTAGCGATTCTGCGTCCGCGGCTGCTAGCGATTTTTCCGCGCACAAAGGCTTGCAAAAGCAGGTTGATCAGCTTGGCGAGATTGACGCGCGAGAGATTAACACGATTGATATTGGCGGCGGATTGCATGTTCGCGTAGGCAGATACGGCCCGTATTTGGAAGATACTAAGAATCTAGACGAAGAGGGTAATGCGCGCAGAGCTTCGATTCCAAGTACTTTGGCTCCAGACGAGCTTACCGAGCAGGTTGCGAGAGATTTGATTGAAAACAACTCCGAAGGCCCGCGCGTTTTGGGAACGGATCCGCAAACTGGCGGAAGTGTAGAAGTTAGAAACGGGCGTTTTGGTGCGTATGTTGCGCTTGTTGAGGCTTCGAGTGAGGCTTCGGGTGAGGGTGAATCGCAAGTAGCCAGCGATTCCGCTAAAGCTGGCGCAAAGTCTTCTGCAAAATCTAAGAAGTCTGCCCAAAATAAGCCAAAAATGGCGTCTTTGTTTAAAACAATGGATCCTGCAACAATAACTTTGCAAGAGGCTTTGCAACTTTTGAGTTTGCCTCGATTGGTTGGCGTTGTAGAAGAAGTTGACGAGCAGGGCGAGGTTAAGCGTGCAAAGATTGAGGCGAATAATGGGCGATACGGACCTTATTTGACTAAGACTTACGAGCGCGTGGCGGCTGGCGAAACGGCTGCGGATTCTAAGCCAGACAATCGTTCGCTTGCAAGCGAAGACGCGATTTTTAGTGTGACTTTAGACGAAGCCAAGGAGCTGTTTGCGCAGCCAAAGTATGCAAAGCGCACGCGTGGAGCTGCAAAACCGCCACTTAGGGAGCTTGGAGAAGACCCAGAAAGCGGCAAGCCAGTGGTGATTAAAGACGGCTTCTACGGCGCTTATATTACGGATGGCGTTACGAATCGCACGCTGCCAAAGCAATATACGCCTGAGTCGATTGAGCCACAAGTTGCGTTTGAGCTTTTGGCGCAAAAGCGCGCGGCAGGGCCTGTAAAGCGCAAGAGAGCTGCTGCAAAGAAGACGACTACAAAGAAGCCTGCTGCTAAGAAAACTGCGACTAAAAAGAGCGCTGCAAAAAAGCCTGCTGCAAAAAAGAGCACAGCAAAAAAGTCCACGTCTAAAGCCGAGTAAACCTGGTAGAGGTATGCAAAATGGCTATAGATCTTAAAAACAGCGAGCTTAATGGCTTAAACAAAGGGCTTTTTATATCTTTTGAAGGCATAGACGGCGTAGGGAAAACCACGCAAGTTAATGCTTTGCGCGATTTTTTGCAAGCGCGCGGGCTTGAGGTTGTTGTGACTAGAGAGCCTGGCGGCACGCAGCTAGGAAAACAGTTGCGAGAAATTCTTTTGCATGGCGATTCGATTTGCGCGCGCGCTGAGGCTCTGCTTTTTGCGGCAGACCGCGCTCAACATGCTGCGCAAATCATTATTCCAGCTTTGCAGCGCGGTGCGGTTGTTATAACGGATCGCTACATTGATTCTTCGCTAGCGTACCAATCGGGTGGGCGCGAACTCACTATGCAAGACGTGCGCGATTTAAGCGAGTGGGCGTCTAATGGCCTTTGGCCAAATCGCACGTATTTGCTAGATATGAGCGAGAAAGATGCTGCTGTGCGCTTGCACGGGCAGGCGGATCGCATGGAAAGCGCGGGACTTGATTTTGCGCGCCGCACGCGTGAAGCGTTCTTAGATCTTGCTAAACAAAACGCGCAAAGATTTTGCGTTTTAGACGCCACTTTGCCAGCTGGCGATTTATCGAAGTTGATTGCTAAAGATATGTGCGAGCTGCTGGATAATATTGCTGTGCGTGAGGAAGAATCGCAAGGATCGCAAGGATCGCAAGGATCGCAAGAATCGCAAGAATCACAAGGATCGCAAGACGCCGCAGGATCGCTAGAAAATCAAGGATTTTAGGATTTTAGCAATGGACGTTTGGGAATCGGTAGTTGGTCAAGCGCAAGTTGTTGAGCGTCTTAAAAAAGTAGCGCAAGGCGATTCAAGCAAGATCGCGCAATCGTGGCTTATTTGCGGCGCTTCGGGATTTGGGTGCGCAAAAGTGGCAAGAGCGTTTGCAGCAGCATTGCAATCGCGCGAAAAAATCGCAAGCAGCCGCACCGCCGAAAACTCCGCCACTCAAATAAACACAGATAAAATCGCAAGTGAAGTGTTGGCTGGAACAAGCCCAGACGTAAACATTTTAAGCACAGACAAAGTTACAGTAAGCATTGACGAAGTGCGCGAGATTGTGTCAATTTCCGAGCAGATGCCAAGTGTTGCGCCGTGGCGAATCATAATAATCGAAGATGTTGGGCGCATGCTTGAGCGCACAACAAACGTTTTGCTAAAAGAAATCGAAGAGCCAGCACCTCGCACAATTTGGATTCTTTGCGCTGCAAGCGCGGCAGATGTTTTGCCAACAATTCGATCCAGGTCTCAAATAGTGAATTTGGCGCAGCCAAGCGACCAAGATGTTCAAGAATACGTGCAAAAACACTCGAATGTGGATGCAAAAACGGCGGCGAGCGTTGCGCGAATTGCGCAAGGAAATGTTGATTTGGCAATGCTTTACGCAACTAGCGAGCAGGCCAGAAGCAGGCGAGAAGAGCTTGTGGCAGGCGTTTTGCGAATTAGCAGCGCAATAGATGCGATTATGCTGGCGCAAACGCTAATCGAAGATGCTAAAAGCCAAGCAGAAGACGAAGTGCAAAAGTCTATTGAAGCTGAGCAAAGCGAGTTTTTGCGCATAAATGGCCTTAAACCAATGGATAAAATTCCGCCTAAAATTCGTAGCGCATACAATGCGATTGGCAAAAAAGACGATGTTAAACGCAAAGTAACTCGCGTAAGCAGAGACGTTCTAAACCGCGCAATCGACGCCATTTGCAGCGTGTATTGCGATGCTCTTGTTTTAATAAACAACGCGCAAGATAAAGCGCCGCTGGTAAATCAAGATTTTAAGGCGCAAATTGCGGCTCTTGCAAAAAATCTTAATGCCGAGCGTGCGCTTAAATGCCTGGACGCGCTTGCTGTGGCTAAAAAGCGGCTTGCTGGCAATGGAAACGCAACGCTTGTTTTTGAAGCGCTTTTCTGCTCGCTTAGACCACGCGAGTGATATTTCCTATTTCCTTGCTTGGTGTTGTAGGAGGGCTGGGTGTTTCTTGTCTCACAACGCTTCGCCTCTTACGTGTGGTTTGTTGTTGCGGTTGTTCCGTTTTGGCTTTGATTTTGTTTTTGGGTTGAGGTTTGTTTGTAGGGTGAGTCATTGGATTGTTTGGTATCGGCTGCCGCTCTTATACTGTTCGACCAAGAATCACCCAGCCCTCTTTCGTGCTTGAACAATTGCGTATCGCTAGTCGCCTGAGATTCTCGATTTTTCTTGCTCTCTCGGCGAGTCACCACCTTCGGCGCTGAGGCTCGCCTCTTTCGCGGCGAAAAATCTCGAATCTCTACCTTACTTGCACTTCGATTTGTATAGTCACAGCGGTGGGAGATACTTAAAACATGGATATTTCAACAGATTTCACCACCATTCCAAGCAACTTTGCAAAAGATGCGCCGAATGAAAATAAGGTTGACGGCGTTCCCGTTGTGTCTTTTCCGTTTTATGTAAATAATCTGCCAGATTTTGTTCACTACTTGCATTGGAGATTTGTAGACGACGACGCTATACCAGTGTGCGGATTCCAGTGGATTCATTGGACGGTAGCAAACTTGCCCGTGGAATCGCTTATGTTTGACTTTAACGATTCGCGCGCGTTGCAAATTCCGCAAGACTTTTCGCGCACAATGCCAACCATGATTCCAGAAGCGGTGCAAGGGCGAAACAGCCAAGCAAGCCGATTTGTGGGTTGCACGAATCCTGCGGTTACAATGCGTTACAACGGTCCGCAGCCGCCAGACAAGGATCACGACTACATGCTAGAGGTTTTTGGCACGCAGGAGCCTCTTAAAAATCTTAAAGAGGGCTTTTATCTTAACGAGCTTATAAACGAGATTAGGCATTGCAAGTCTTATGTAGACGTTAATGGCCTTTATTTAAGGGGCGAGGCGTAGCGTTTAGGATTTATATGACTTCGCGCTGGAAAATCGCAAGCAGCTTGCGATTAGATGTGCGTGCGTAAAATAATCAAAATAAGCTAGATAAGCAAAATAATCAAATAACCAAAATAATCAAAAATTAGAAAATAGGGGATGCAAATATGGCATGCACAACAATTTTAGTAGGACGCAAAGCGAGCTACGACGGATCCACGCTTATTGCGCGTAACGAAGACTCCGCAAACGGCGAGTTTAACCCAAAGCGCTTAGTGGTGGTAAAGCCACAAGACCAGCCGCGTGTTTATAAGTCCGTGCTTAGCCACGTAACAGTTGAGTTGCCAGATAATCCAATGCAATACACAAGCGTGCCAAACGCAGACTTGCGCGAAGGAATTTGGGGAGAAGCTGGCGTTAACGAAGCAAACGTGGCAATGAGCGCAACCGA
Organism: Gardnerella rara; assembly: GCF_055452355.1. Classification (NCBI taxonomy): domain Bacteria; kingdom Bacillati; phylum Actinomycetota; class Actinomycetes; order Bifidobacteriales; family Bifidobacteriaceae; genus Gardnerella; species Gardnerella rara. The sequence goes on along the minus strand of NZ_JBVBJP010000005.1, from coordinate 26,490 downwards.
AACGCTTACATCTAACGAGCGCGTGTTGGGCGCAGACCCAATGGTGGAGCTTCAAAAAGCGCAAGGCAAGGAAGGCGACGCTGATTACAAGCCAGAAGTGCCTGGTGGAATTGGCGAAGAAGACTTCTTAACGCTTGTTTTGCCTTATATTCGTAGCGCTCGCGAAGGCGTTGAGCGTTTGGGCGCGCTGCTAGAAAAGTACGGCACGTACGAGATGAATGGCGTTGCGTTCTCGGACGTAAACGAGATTTGGTGGATGGAAACTGTTGGCGGACACCACTGGATTGCTAAGCGCGTTCCAGACGAGGCGTATGTTGTTATGCCAAACCAGCTTGGAATCGACGAGTTCGATTTGGAAGACGCTTTGTCAGACCAAGAAGAGCACATGTGTTCGGCTGATTTGCTTGAGTTTATTGAAGAAAACCACTTGGATTTGTCGGTAGAAAACGCTTCGCCATTTAATCCTCGCGATGCTTTTGGCTCTCACTCGGACGCCGACCATGTGTACAACACGCCGCGCGCGTGGTTTATGGAGCGTTTCTTGAATCCGTATGACGAAGTGTGGGATGGAAAAGACGCGGATCATAGGCCAGATAGCAACGATATTCCGTGGGCTCGCCAGCCTGAACGCAAGGTGACGATTGAAGACGTTAAGTATGTGCTTAGCTCGCACTATCAGGGAACGCAGTACGATCCATACGGAAAGCTTGGCGATGAGCATACGCGTCATCTTTTCCGCCCAATCGGCATTAATCGCCAAAGCCAGCTTGCTGTTATGCAAATCCGCCCTTATATGCCAGAAGCGTTCCGCGCAATTCAGTGGATGGCCTACGGATCTAACCCGTTTAATGCGCTTGTGCCGTTCTACCCAAATGTAAACGAAACGCCAAAGTATTTGGAAGATACAACTACTCGCGTAACAAGCGAAAACTTCTATTGGGAAAATCGCATTATTGCGGCTCTTGCGGATGCTGCATTTAACGACACTGCAAACGCGATTGAGCGCTACCAGGAGGTTGTTGGTTCTCTTGGACACGCAATGGTTAAGGCTACGGATGCTGCCGCTGCAAAGATTCTTGGCGTTTCTTTGAAAGATTACGAGCCAGAGCGCGAAGGCGACGAAAGTAATGATGGCGATGAGTATTGCGATTTAGTTCGCGACACAGATGCCATTATTGCGCAGCTTAGAAACGAAGATGTGCGCGCGGCTTTGGCTGAAGCGAATGAGGGTATGGCAGCAAAGCTAAAGAAAGAAACCGATTCTTTGCTAGATACTGTTCTTTACATAACCAGCATGCGCATGAAGAATGGCTTTAACCGCTCCGACCACTAATCGCAAGTTGTTTAGCGGCTTAAGTTGTTTAAGTTGTTAAGTCGCTAATCGCAAGTTGTTATAGACGTTACTAATAACGCGCATAGTTTTAATGCAATATTGCTATACCGCGCCCATGCAATCGTATAGTATAAAAACTGTTCACTTAATCTATGCGCGTCTATTAGGCGTTTCTTGCCGAAAGTGGGGAATATGAGCATTCTTGATTCGTTTACTGCACAATTTGGATTAGTTAAAAAAATCGATGCCTTTGGATTTATGGATTATTTAAAGACTAATCCAAGCGAGCCAAGAAAGCATGGTAAGGTGCTGCTTGTTACTGCAGATACACCTCTTAAGGCTTCTAGGGGAGAAGGCAAAACAACCACCACTATTGCGCTTGTAGACGCGTTGCGTGAGCGTGGGGTGGACGCAGCGGCCGTTTTGCGCCAGCCGAGCATGGGTATTACTGCGGCGGGTTCTAAAGGCGGCGCGAGCGGCGGCGGAAAGTCATCTCTTTCGCACCCAGATTTGATTGACTGGGGTTTGTGCGGAGAAATGGCCGCCATTGAATGCGCGCAAAATCTTCTTGTTTCTTTTGCAGAAAAGGCGATTGATGAGGGTATTTTAGACACGATTTTGGTGCCGCGTGTAAGCGAAGTGCCTTCGCGATCTTTGCGTAGCATTGCCGTTGATTTTGGCAAGGGCACGGTTGCCGAGCGCGTTGTGTTAACGCCAACTTGCGAACTTATGCAAATCGTAGTGCTTTCTAGAAGCATGGAAGAAATCGCAAATCGCGTTGCTGCCATGATTGCTGGCACAAAAGACGGCAATCCTGTTAAATTTGGCGAATTTGTGGACTTGTGGCGAATCACAAATATTCTTACCGACGCTGTAAAGCCTGTAAAAACAGAGACGATTAACGGATCGCCGATTTACGTTCACTGCGGCCCATTTGCCAATGTTTCGCTTGGAATTCCAAGCCTTGTAAGCGTTGAGATGGCGTGCGCGCTGCACGATGTTGTTGTTGTGGAGGCAGGGTACGGCACGGATGCTGGTGCGCAAAAGTGGCTTGATATTGCTGCGCGCGAGTTTGGAGCAAAGTGGCCTGCAGCTGCGGTTGTTGTTACTCGTGCCAGCACTTGGCGAGATGACGAAACGCTTGCGTGGCGCTACCCGTTCCACGTTTCGCGCCTGGAATCGCTTGATATTCCTACTTTCCCTCTGATTAATTTGTGGGAAGGGGAAGATGACCAAGTTCCAGATTTGCTTGAGCAAGCTAAAGCTTTGGGCTTCCGTAAGCCGATTGTTGGCAATTTGTTCCGTGATGGCGGGGATGGCTTGGCAAATCAGCTAGATGATTTTGTTACTGCGATTAGCGCTGGTGGCGATGCTAAATCTGCGCCAAGCCGCCGCGGAAAGTCGCTTCTAGAGCGCATTAATCTGCTTTGCTCCGAGGCTTATGGCGTTCCTGCTGAGCGCGTAATCGACAAAGCAGGTTTTGCGGATTCGTTGAAAGAAGCGCAGGATTTGTGCAATAAGGCTGGGGTTGATTTTGATAGCTTGGCGCTTGTTGCTGTAAAGTCGCCAGCAACCATGACGGATGACGACCACGCGCCTGCAGATTCTCGCACTGTAACGCTTAAAAAGGTGGAAGTACATTCTGGCGCAGGCGTTGTTCAGGTAAATCTTACGGCCTCGCTCACAACTCCAATGCCAAAAATCGTGTGATTTTCCGCTGTGAAATCTTCCGCATTTTGTACGCGCTTTGACTGAGCTTGAAATTGCATAACGTATTTCAAGCTCCTTCAAAGCGCTGAGCCGCTTAAGCGTAAAGTCCAGTGGACTTTACGCGCGGCGAAGACGTTCGCGCGCTTAGGCCGCGCGAACGATTCGTCAAATGTGGTACAAAGTGCGGAAGGTTTTTCCTGATTTTGTACGTGATTTGGGTCGAATGTGGTACAAAGTGCGGAGTTGTTTTCCCGAGTTTGTTCCCTTTTGGGTCAAAAAGTAAACAAACTCGGGAATATTTTCCGCTTTTTGTAGTCCGACACGCCGTTTTGAGCAACATTCTCGGGAAAAATCTAGTGCGCGCACGCAGTTAGATTATGCAAATGTGCGACGCAGCCAATCGCAAGCAAGATCAATCCATTGCTGAACTTCTGGCTGAACAAACTCAGGCAGCACCGCTCCATTTTCATCGCGCTTGGCGGTCTCTTTAACCGCCAGCGCCAAACCGTGCGGCCCCTTAGGGAAAAGATGTGCCTCAACACTCACGCCCGCCTTAACGCACGCGTCTATAAACATAATCGAATTTTGCACTGGAACCGTTTGATCCGTAATGGTTTGCCAAATAAACACTGGCGGAGTTGTGCAATCCACGTGATTTTCCAGCGAAAGTTGCTCAACAAGCTGCTGGCGTTCCTCGCTGGTAACGTTTCCAAAAAGACGCTCGAAAGTTGGCTTATGTGCGTATTCTCCAGCAGAAATCACTGGGTAGGCGAGCATAAGAGCGTTTGGCTTAACGGCTTCGGCGTTGTATCCGTTTGCCTCTTTAACGTTGTTGCTTGCGCAAGTAGCAAGATTTGCGGCAACATGGCCTCCTGCCGAAAAGCCAATAATCGCAACGTTTTGTGAATTTATGTGCCACTCTTCGGAGTTGTTGCGAATCAATCGCATTGCCTCTGCCGCCTCTAAAAGTTGCGTAGGGTATGAGCTCGGAACAAGAGAGTAGCGCAAAACAAAAGCGTGGAATCCTGCCGCTGCAAACTTCATTGCAATAGGCTCTGCTTCTCTATTAGAAACACGCAAGAATCCGCCGCCTGGAAGAATTAAAACGGCTGGCCTATCTTGTTTTCCTTTACTGTCTAAATTGTCGTTTAAAAGGTAGCCAGTAAGTTTTGCGTCTCTTCCGTCAATGCCTCTAATTTGGCGCTCTATAATTTTCATAGCATCTCTTTTCTTTTGCTTATTTGCAATTTATGCTAACCATAAACTAAGCATAATTCTAATCAAATACCTTGTTTTTAAGTGTGTTTTTAAGTGTGTTTTTAAGTGCGATATTTAGTGTGTTTTTAATTGTGTTATTTAGTGTGTTATTTAGTGCGATATTTTATAAATTCGTGTAGAGTCTTAAGAGGCTTTATAAGGAGATTTAAGATGCGTAATGAAGAAGATAGTTTAGGCAAGGTTGTTCTTGCGGCCACTCCGATTGGCAATATGGGCGATGCCTCTGCGCGCCTAATTAATCTTCTAGAAACCGCGGATATTGTTGCCGCGGAAGATACGCGCAGACTTTACGACCTTGCAAATCGCCTTGGCGTGCGCGTTTCGGGGCAGGTTGTGGCGTATCACGATCATAATGAGCGCAATAAGGCAGATGGCCTGCTTGACCAGGTTGAGCAAGGCAGCACGGTTCTTGTTGTTTCCGACGCTGGCATGCCTACGATTAACGATCCAGGCCTCGCCATTGTTCGCCGCGCAATAGAGCGCGATTTGCCCGTTACGTGTGCGCCTGGACCGAGCGCTGTTTTAGACGCGTTGGCGCTTTCGGGCTTGCCAACAGATCGTTTTTGCTACGAAGGCTTTTTGCCGCGCAAGTCGGGGGAGCGCAGCCAGCATTTGCGCTCGCTTCTTTCGGAAAAGCGAACAATCGTGTTTTACGAGGCTCCGCATAGAATTGCCGAATCAATGCGCGATATTCTTAATGTTTTTGGCGCCAACCGAAAAATGGCTCTTTGTAGAGAGCTTACTAAGGATTTTGAAGAAGTGCGCCGTGGAACTGTTGAACAGATTGCAAAAAGCGTAGAAAATGACCCTCCTCGCGGCGAGATTGTGCTTGTTATTGCGGGCGCAAGCGAAGATGAAGTTGCGCAGCAAAACGTTGATTTAAGCGTGGATCAGCTTGCGCAAATGGCTTGCGACCTTTCGCAAAACGAGGGTTTGCGAATCAAAGATGCTATAACTAGCGTTGTTTCCAGCCATCCGCTTTACGATGGATCTTTTGCTAATCGCAAAGAAGTTTATGCAGCTTGCTTAAAAATCAAGGGAAATGTGAACAACTAAGTAGGAAATTAAGCGAAAAATGTGGAAATGTGGAAAAGTTGCAGCAATAAAAGCGAAAAATGTGGAAATGTGGGAAAGTTCTAGCAATTAATCCCCATTTTTTGCGTATTCGTAGGCTTCTAAAAGCACGTCTAAACTGTGTTTAACGCCTGGTCCGCCTTGCTGAGATATGTATTCCAGCATTTTTGCGTCCGCAATTGGGTTTGCAACAACCCATTTTCTTAAGTCAGGAACGTTCTTTGCAATATGCCATAGCACGTCTTTGCTTGTGTTTTCGCAGCACGCAACTTGCTCAGTGAGTACGATTGGCGGCTTTGGAGGCATTGAGCTAAAGTCGCCAGTATCGCCAGTATCGTAAGTATCGCCAGTGTTTCCAGTGTTAATAGTCATAAAGAATATCCTCCTTGTCTATTATGTATTTAATCCACTCTTTGGCTTTAGCGGCCCCTGGAAAATAAGGATTGCTGTCTATAATTTTTTCGCAGTCTTTAAAACTTGTGTTGTACTTTTGCACCAACTCGCACACTGTATCTACTCTTCGCATTTCGTCGTAAATGTTTTTTGATGGAGTTAGCGCAATATCGCAGATAGTGCGTGCAACAGAGGTTACGCGCAAATCTTTAATCATTCTTTGCTCTTTTTTTAACAATTTTCTTCTAAACACTTGTAGCTGGTGGTCGTGTGGTTTTATTCGATAATGACTGTTGGATATTATCTCTAGTATGTTTGGGATTTTTCCGCCCAGCCAAATCCAAGATGCCGTAAAAGCGCAGGCCACGGTTCCGCTTGGAAGTAACTTTTTTAATACAGCGCAACGTCCTTCTGGCGTTTTTGCAGTGGATTGAGCGAATCCGCTTCGTATTGAAAGATTGTTGAATGCTCCGTAGTTGCACAGTTGTTTCATGCTTAATGGCCCTGGTAAATGCTTTGTGTCTATAAGCAATGGCAAATCATTGTTTTCTTGTTCCGAAAATAAAATCAGCTCTTCGTCTTTGTTGATTTGGTTGATTTTGCTAGTTTTGCTAGTTTTATTGTTTTCGCTGATTTTGTTGACTTTGTAATCTTTGTGTCTTTTGTAGTCTTTTGTTGATTTTTTATCTTTTTCGTCATTGCGGATTGTGCGTTTTTTGCTCAGCGTTAAAGTGCTCATGTTTCTCCTTTCTGTGTAATGCTCGCGAATATGTATCTTTTTAATGTTTTAGGTTTTATACACAATAGTGTGTTTTGATCTTTTGTCTACGCGATTTTTTGGGATTGTGTAAAAGTGGATTTTTAGTTTTTGCTCTTTAAAAAATGTGTTTATGTGTTTATGTGTTTATGTGTTTATGTGTTTATGTGTGACTAGTCATGCTTATGCTTGCGATTTTTACTGTGATTTTTACTGTGATTTTTGCCGTGATTTTTCGTTGCATTATCTAATGTGTCCTCGCTGAACAAGATAATATTTGGCTATGAGTCATATTTTGGTGAATGTTGCATGGCCTTACGCAAATGGCCCTCGTCATATTGGTCACGTTGCGGGATTTGGCGTCCCTTCCGACGTATACGCGCGCTACGAGCGCATGAAGGGCAACAGCGTGCTTATGGTTTCGGGAACCGACGAACACGGCACGCCGATTTTAGTTGAGGCAGATAAAGAAGGCGTGAGCGCGCAAGAGCTTGCAAACCGCTACAATCGCGTGATTACTAAAGACTTGTGCGATTTAGGATTAAGCTACGATTTGTTTACGCGCACAACAACGGCAAATCATGAGCATGTTGTTCAAGAGATGTTCCGCCAGTGCCTTAAGAATGGTTATATTTACAAGGGAACTCAAAAAGTTGCGATTTCGCCTTCTACAGGCCGCACTCTTCCAGACCGCTACATTGAGGGCACTTGCCCGATTTGCGGTGCGGACGGCGCCAGGGGAGACCAGTGCGATGCTTGCGGAAACGAGTTGGACCCAGACGAGCTTATTAACCCTGTTTCTAAGATTAACGGCGAAACTCCGCGTTTTGAAGAAACAGAGCATTACTTCCTCGATTTGCCAGCTTTGGCAAACGCAAACTTGGATTGGCTTAATTCCAGGGATGGCTGGCGCACAAATGTTATCAACTTCTCGATTGGCTTGTTTAAGGAAGTTAAGCCTCGAGCAATTACGCGAGACATTGATTGGGGTATTCCTGTTCCTGTAGAAGGCTGGATTGATAACCCAAATAAGCGCTTGTACGTGTGGTTTGACGCCGTTATTGGCTACTTGTCTGCCTCCATTGAGTGGGCGCGTAGGCAAGGCAAGCCAGACGCTTGGCGCGATTGGTGGTGCGATCCTAAGGCTCCTGGCTATTACTTTATGGGCAAAGATAACATAACTTTCCATTCTCAGATTTGGCCTTCGGAGATGCTTGCGTATAATGGCGCTGGCTCTAAGGGTGGAGAATCTGGCGTTTACGGCCCACTCAATATGCCAGAGCAGGTTGTTGCCTCTGAATTTATGACTATGGAAGGCAAGAAGTTCAGCTCTTCGCGCGGAATTGTGATTTATGTTAAAGATATTTTGGCGCGCTACCCAGTGGATGCTGTGCGCTACTACATTTCCATTGCTGGGCCAGAAAATTCCGACGCCGACTTTACTTGGGCAGAGTTTGTTCGCCACAATAACGAGGAACTCGCTGCAAGCTGGGGAAATCTTGTTAATCGTGTTGCAAATTTGATTCACAAGAATTTTGGTGCTATTCCTCCGTTGGATGAAGATTGCATGACCGATATGGACCGTGCGCTTTTGGATCAGACTTCCAACGCGTTTGAGATTGTTGGAGGCTTGATTGATCGCCATCATCAAAAGAACGCTCTTAACGAGGCCATGCGCGTTGTGTCGGATATCAACAAGTATATTTCTGCTACGGAGCCTTGGAAGATTAAGGATGACGAAGCTCGTCTTGGAACGGTTTTGCACGTTGCTGCACAAGCTGTTTTGGATGCTAATCATTTGCTTGCGCCATTCTTGCCTCATTCCGCGCAAAAAGTGTGGGAAGCTCTTGGTGGCACGGGTGTGTTCTCGCCGCTTCCAAGAATCGAAGAGGTAACCGATTTAGATAATCCAGATTTTAAGTATCCGATTATTACTGGCGACTATCGTCTTGGTGAAACTGTTCACCCGTGGGAAAGCGAGGAATTGGTTACTGGCACACCTGTTGCTAAGCCAACTCCGATTTTTGCCAAGATTCCTAAAGAGGCGATTGATGAGGAGCTTGAGCGCTTTGAGTCTGCGCTTGCTGCTCGTCGTAAAGCCGACGAAGAAAGATTGGCCGCTGCAAAAAAATCGCTGGAATCGAAGTGATTTGAGCAAAAGATTCTATTGCAAGTGACGTATGTAACAAAAAACAGGCATACTACCAGGAATTAAAAAAATTTTTCAGGAAATTTTTAGCTTATATGCGTGTTTCGCGAGAAAAGTATGGTTATAATAGATATTGCTGATGGTTCATCCATCGGTGAGGTTCGTTCGCGAACCCCATAACTGAAACCTTCTTCTCTCTTTCTCTCTGCCCCGGTGGGTCTTCTCTTTCCCACCGGGCTTCTTTTTATCTTTTTCAAGTGTTCGCCGCTTGTGCTCGTGCCGTTCATCCGCATTTCCCGATTTTGTAGCTCTAAACGTCAAAATCAACAACAAAATGCGCAAGATTTTCCCGATTTTGTAGCTGATTTGCGGCGTGTCGGACTACAAAAAGCGGAAATGTAGGTCGTCGTTCGCGCGCTACGCTCTAAGCGAAAAGGCAGGTCGTAGCGCAAGCGCGGTGGAGATTCGAGATTTTTCGCACTGAATGAGATGTATCGCTCGCGCGTTACAGCGCGCTCACGTCTTCGCTTGCGTTGAAAGCACACTGTGCTTTCAACTTTGAGCAAGCTCAGCGAATCGAAGTGCATTCGCGCGCCACGCTTTAAGCGCTCATGCAAGTCGATTCGCAGCTCTTTGATGGTGACTCGCCGAGAGAGCAAGAAAAATCGAGAATCTCAGGCGACTAGCGATACGAAATTGTTCAAGCATGCAAGAGGGCTGGGTGATTCTTGGTCGAACAGTATAAGAGCGGCAGCCGATACCAAATAATCCAATGACTCACCCTACAAACAAACTTCAACCAAAAACAAAATCAAAGCCAAATCGGAACAACCGCAACGCTAGACAACACGTAATAGGCGGAGCGTTGTGCGAATCGACAACTTCGAGCTGCATAGCGCGCGAGAAGTCACCTCGATTCGCTGAGCCGCTCAAGGCAGAAGCACTGCTTCTGCGCGGCGAAGGCGTGAGCGCGGCTAATCCGTGCGAACGCAGAAACACCCAGCCCTCCTACACGCCAAACAAGGAGCATACAACACCAAATAGGAAGGCGTAATAAAACAAAAACGCAGACTGCATTTGCAATCTGCGTTTGTAAATCAGCTCGCGCTAAATAACGTTTAGCGGCAGCGCTTTGTAAGTGGCGTCCATGGATCAAGCATTACAGGCTCTTGATCCAATACAGCTCGCGTTGCTTCATCAAGATACTTCTTGTTAATAATGATTTCGGTAACGTAGCGGTCAAACCACTGTGCGGACCCAACGTAATATCCGTCTTCGCCGTTATCTTTGCCCCAGCTGTTTTCAATCTTCCAGCGGTCTGGCTCGCCATCTTTGTTAAGATTTACGCCAGTAAAGGTCATTGCGTGGTTGCCTGGGCAATCCATGTATTCCAAGCCTTTAGCCTTGTTGAATGTAAACTCTACGTCGAATAGCTCGTCTACGCGCACAACTGCTGGGTCAAAGAAGCCCTCTTGCCTTAGCGAGAACTGCGTGCAATCGCAAGCAAACCAGATTGGGTGTCCGTCTTTTAGCTGATCCACAGCGGCTTTGCGGAACACTTCTAGCGCAACGTTTGCAAACTCCATTTCCTTCGTCTCAGCAACATTTGTGGTGTACTTAAGCTGGTAGAGCTTGTTGAACGGAGTGCGTTCCATTGGGGAGTTGCATAAGCTTACAAAGTCGTTTACGTCTACTGGCACGTACTTCTTTGCAAACTCGAGTGGCGTGATGCCGTATTCGCAAATCATTGGGCGATCGTCTTTGCCGCTCTTTGGCTTTTCGCTGCCTTTATCGTCCTTCTTTTCGTCGCTCTTAGACTCGCTATTTTCGTCGCTCTTCTTATTGTCCTTCTTGTCGTCGTCATCTTTAGTGCGCGCAAAGAAGTCGAAACGCTCTGGTGGCTCGCCAAGAGCGATTGCAGTCATGCGGTACACGGTTTCCAAGTCGCGAATCTTCATTTTTCGCAACTCTTCCATAGAAGTGCCATTCTTGTGTGCCTCGCGCAACTCGCATGCAAACTCGCGAAGCTTGCTGTTAATGTATTGCACGAAGGCCTCGGAATCGGTGGCGTTTTGCGAATCTGGGTATGCACTCTTTGGCATAAGTCCGTACTTGTTTACCAAGTTAACGAACATTTGCCACCAGCCGCCGTCGTCGATCGGGCCGTAGTTAATGTTTTCAAAGATTCGGCTATCTAATGTCTCGTCTAAAGTTGCCAACACATTTTCCAAGTATGCGTTTGCTTTTTCAATCTTGTCCCAGAAGAACAAGTAGCTTTCGGAAAACTCAAAGTCCTCTAAATTCCACTTATGCATAAGCTCGTAGCGCAAGGTGTTAAGTGCTGCAAACATCCAGCAACGCCCAGAATGTTGCTGATTTGTTATTGTTCCTTGCTTTAGCTCTATAGAAAAGTTGCGTGGCAGCGCGCGCTGACCCTGGTAGCTTGTTGCTGCTTTAAGAACGCCGCTAGATACAGAAGCGTTTGCCGCTACTCGATTTGCTCGCTGTTCGTTAAAATGCTTAGAATATTCGCGAACGTCGTTTAGTGTAACGGCTTTTACGTTTTCAGACATATATCTCCTTGCTTTGATTGTTTTGAAAGTAATGAATAAGTGTTATTGTAGCTTGCTCAATGCACGAGTCGCGTTTTGCGCGGCTTTAAGTGTTCGCGAGTGTTTGTGTTTCGTTTATGTAAAACATGTTATTTTTATGTGTTTATGGCGATTTACGCAACAAGTTTTCGTAAATTTTAAGTAATTTCGTTAAATATTTTGATATTTTGCCGATTTTATGTATTAATTTTGGTTAAGATTACTATTTATTACGTGTTATTGCATGTTTATTTTAGGTAATGTACATAGGTTAGCTAAAAATATACTAATTACACGTCCAAATTATTAGGGCTTACTTAAGTGTGCCTTAAGCACTTATGATTTGCCTTTTTGATTAGTGATTAAATGATGGCAGTGTGCAAGCGTAAGTTTGCAGTTACCAGATGGAGGTAACAATGTTTAGACGTAGAAAAGAGTCACAATGATACGATACATCGTTAAACGATGCCTGAATTATGTTGTGATGCTGTTTGTGTCCGTATCCATGACGTATTTCTTGGCAAGTGCATTTATGGATCCGCGATCGAACTATATGTCTAGGCATCCGCATCCACCAATTCCTTCGATTAACCGTTCTTTGGATTTGGCAAATATTAACGACCAAACTCCAGTTATTACAAGGTATTTGCGTTGGATTACTGGCGTTCTTACTCGTTGGGATTGGGGATTAAGCCCAGAGCAAGCGCCTGTTGGCCCTGCGATTGCAGCGCGTATCGGCGCATCGGTGCAGCTGGTTACTTGCGCAACTGTTCTTGGCATTGTTTTGGGTGTTAGCGTTGGCGTTTATACTGCTATTCGCCAATATAAGTGGCAAGACAGGGTTCTTAACTCTATTGCTACGTTCTTGCTTGTTGTTCCAGCCGCCGTGTTTGGCTTGCTTATTGTTTTAGCTGCGATTAGCATTAACAACGCTGCTGGTTCTCGTTTATTCTTTGTTACTGGATTACATTCCTACCAAGGTTCTAATCCTATTGCTTTTATTCTTGACTTCTTGCAGCATTTGATTTTGCCAACAATTGTTATGACCGTTCCTGGCATGGTTGGCTATCATTTAACCCAGCGCACCTATTTGCTCGACACTATGAATGCTGATTACGTTCGTACTGCTCGCGCTAAGGGTTTGCCTCTAAATGTGGCTATTCGTCGCCACGCTTTGCGTACTTCTTTGATTCCTACGGCCGTAGACGTTGCCTTCTCGATTGCAGGCGTGTTTACGGGTGCTGTGATTACCGAAACCGTGTTTGCAATTAACGGTTTGGGTAGCTACTTCGTACAAACTATTTCTAATAACGACATTAATGGTTCTGTTGCTATTGCTGCGTTCGGAGCCGTGTGTACTTTGGCTGGAGCCTTGTTGGCAGATATCTTCTCCGCTTGGCTTGATCCTCGTATTCGTTTGAGCTAATTGCGCAACAGTGTAGGTGTATTGATATGAGTAAAAAAGATGTATCTTCAAAGACTCAAGAGTCTGCTGCCGATAAAAAGGCAACTGCTAATTCTTGGGGTAATTTTAAGCGCACAGGCAAAATAACGCTTTATACGCGTCGCTTCTTTAGGCGTCCATCCGCTGTTGTTGGCTTGGTCTTGCTTGTGTTTTTGATTCTTCTTGCGCTGTTTGGCTCTAAGATTAGCAAGTGGGGCTACGACGAGCCTGATTTTACGGCTCTTGCAACTCCTCCTAGCGCCGAGCATTGGCTAGGAACTACGCCTGGCGGATCAGACATGTATGCAATGGTTGTTCGCGGACTTGGTCGCTCGCTTTCTATTGGTATTGTAAGCTCCATTTCGATTACAATTATTGCTGCTTTGGTTGGTACTGCTATCTCGTACTTTGAAGGCTGGTTTGAGCAGGTTGGCATGTGGGTTCTAGACATGCTTTTGATTGTTCCATCCTTCTTGCTTATTGCTTTGATTGTTAGCTCCGCTACTGGCGGCAACGACTGGCTGTGGCTTGCCTTTGGTATGACTTCCTTTGGCTGGATTGGCTATGCTCGTACGCTTAGAACTTTGACTTTGAGCTTGCGTGAACGTGAATATGTGCGTGCCGCTAAGTTTGAAGGCGTTTCTTCGTTCCGCATTATTGTTCGCCACCTTGTTCCAAACCTTGGTTCCGTTTTGATTATTAACACGGTTCTTGGTGTTATCGGCGCAATCAACGGCGAAACCGCATTAAGCTTCTTGGGTCTTGGTATTAAGGCTCCAGATACTTCTTTGGGTACTCTTCTTAACGTTGGTCAAAGTAGCGTTATGACGTCTCCTTGGGTTCTTTTGGTTCCATCGGCTGTTTTGGTTATTTTGACTTTCTCCGTTCAGCTTATTGGAGATGGCTTGCGCGATGCGATTGATCCATATTCTAGGTCTGTTGGCAAGGCCGAGTAAGGCTTGTTGGAGGTGTAAACATGACTGATATGGGTAATAACGCAATTAAGGAAGATTCTGCAATGGAAAATCAGAACAACGAACCACTTCTTTCTGTACGCAACTTGCAAGTCAGCTTTGCTTCGGAAGCTGGTACAGTTCACGCTGTTCGCGATATGAACTTTGATTTGTACCGCGGCAAGACCATTGGTATTGTTGGCGAGTCTGGATCTGGTAAGTCTGTTACTTCTTTGGCTGTTATGGGCTTGCTAGATAAGAACGCTTCGGTTAAGGGTTCTGTTGTTTATAAGGGCGAAGAGCTTTTAACAAAGTCTGATGCCGAAATGAGCAAGATTCGCGGTAAGAACATTGCAATGGTGTTCCAGGATCCTCTTTCTGCTTTAACTCCAGTGTTTTCTATTGGAGATCAGCTTAAGGAAGCTTTGGTTATTCATAATCCAAATATGACCGAAGAGCAGATTCGCGATCGATCAATTGAGCTTCTTAATTTGGTAGGTATTACTAAGCCAGCCGAGCGTTTAAAGGCGTTCCCTCACGAGTTTTCTGGCGGCATGCGTCAGCGCGTTATGATTGCAATGGCAATTGCTAACAACCCAGATATTATTATCGCCGATGAGCCTACTACCGCTTTGGATGTTACGATTCAGGCTCAGGTTTTGGATGTTTTGAAGAAGGCTCAGAAAGAAACTGGCGCCGCAATGATCTTCATTACTCACGATTTGGGCGTTATTGCTGGCGTTGCCGACGAAGTTATTGTTATGTATGCGGGCCACTTGGTTGAGCATAACAGCGTTGAGGAGATTTTTGCTCACCCAACTCAGCCATATACAATCGGCTTGCTTGGTGCTGTTCCGCGCGTTGATCAAAAGCGCACTCGCCGCTTAACTCCAATCTCTAAGCCAACAATGGATATGTTGATTGCAGAAGAAAAGAGTGGAGATACCAGCGATATGATGGGCCTTGAGGCAGAAAGCGAAACTGTTCGCGCGATGCTTCATGCGGAAACCGAAAAAACGATTAAGCCAATGTTTGAAGGCGTTCCTCGCGAGGATCGCAAGGTTGTTTTGGATGTTAAGGGCTTAGTTAAAACATTCCCAATTACAGGTGGCGGTTTCTTGCGACGCAAGGTTGGCGAGGTTCGCGCTGTTGATGGCATTAATCTTGAGATTCGCGAAGGCGAAACTGTGGCTCTTGTTGGCGAGTCTGGTTCTGGTAAGTCAACTACTTTGATGGAAATCATGAGCTTAAAGAAGCCAGAAGCTGGCTCTATTACCGTCTTTGGCACCGAGCTTAACGATAAGTTGACTAACGAGCAGCGTCGCGAGCTTCGTTCTAAGATTCAGTACGTGTTCCAAGACCCTATGAGCTCTCTTGATCCTCGTATGCTTGTTTACGATATTTTGGCGGAGCCTCTTCATGTTCAAAAGAAGTCGAAGGAAGAGATTCGTCAGCGTATTGCGGAGCTTATGCAGCTTGTTGAGCTGAATCCAGACCAGGTTGATCGCTTCCCAACGCAGTTCTCTGGTGGCCAGCGTCAGCGTATTGCTATTGCTCGCGCTTTGGCTGTAAACCCTAAGCTGCTTCTTCTTGACGAGCCAGTTTCGGCTTTGGACGTTTCTATTCAGGCTGGAATTATCAACTTGCTTGAAGATTTGCAAGATAAGCTGGGCGTTGCCTACTTGTTTGTGGCTCACAACATGGCGGTTGTTCGTCATATTTCTAGCCGAATTGCTGTTATGTACCACGGACGCATTGTTGAATCTGGCGAAACGGATGAGGTGTTCGATAATCCTAAGCACCCGTACACTAAGGCTTTGATTAGCGCTGTGCCAATTCCAGATCCTGTTATTGAGAAGAATCGCAAGCGTATTATTCTTAACGAAGAAGATTCGTTTGATGATGTTGCAAGCATCTGATTCTAATCTTTTGTGAATACTCCTAAACTTTTGTTTAGGGCAATTTTGATCGCGTGTGTTATGCAAGACACACGCGATTTTTTGTTACAAGCACATAAATTCTAAAAAAGTAATATATTTTGTTTTTTAATCAAAATAAACTAAAAAATTTTCTGTTTTGCGGTTTTCTGTGTTTAATTTTCTTTTTTACGGATTAAATCTTAAGTAACAAAAGTTTAAATTCAGCATTTGTTAAAAAAGTCGTAACACAAAATGTCAAAAGATTAGATATACTCTACACACATAC
The DNA here is from genome assembly GCF_055452355.1 of Gardnerella rara. NCBI lineage: Bacteria > Bacillati > Actinomycetota > Actinomycetes > Bifidobacteriales > Bifidobacteriaceae > Gardnerella > Gardnerella rara. The sequence continues at coordinate 10,603 of NZ_JBVBJP010000005.1, read as the reverse complement.
CAGAAAGTGGACATCATTTCTGGGGAATGAGAGGAATCATGAAAAAAACTAATGCAGGTAAATTAACTGTATTCGCCGCAGCTGCACTTTCTGTTGCAATGCTGCTCGGCGCTTGCGGTGGCACAACCGCTACTACAGCAGATAAGGCTAAGGGCGGAATGACCGAAGAGCCAGCCGCAGGTGTAGATACTTCATACACTGGCGATCTTCCAATGCCTAAGGTCGATAAGCGTTACGACAATCCACAGCCTCGTGACAATGTTAAGGATGGCGGTACTTACACGTTCTCGCTTTCCGACATGGGTCCAAACTGGAACTACGCTTCTAACGACGGTAACACCGCTTATATGGCCACTTTGTGGGGCTTCTACCAGCCATCGCTTCCTTATTACGATACCGTTAAGGGCGAGAAGGTTAAGTACAACCCTGATTACATTACTTCTGTTAAGAAGGTTAGCGACAAGCCACTCGTAGTTCAGTACGATTTGAACCCAAAGGCTAAGTGGAACGATGGCACAGACATCGATTACACTGCTTTCAAGGCCACTTGGGAAGTTATGAATGGCAAGAACGAAGCCTACTCCGTTCCATCTCACGAAGGCTACGATTGCATTGAGTCCGTTGAGCAGGGCGCAAATCCTAAGCAAGTAATCGTTAAGTACGATAAGCCATGCGCAACTTGGGAAATGCTTTTCGCTCCATTGGTTCATCCAAAGGCAACCGATCCAACCGTGTTCAACCAGGGTTGGGTAGGTAATCCTCATAACGAGTGGGGTGCAGGTCCATTCGAGATTCAGTCCGCAACCGAAGATCAGGTTGTTTTCGTGCGCAATCCAAAGTGGTGGGGCAAGAAGGCAAAGCTTGACAAGGTTGTTGTAAAGCGTATGGAAGATACCGCTGCAATGAACGCCTTCCAGAACGGCGAAATCGATTCCGTGGATTCCATCTCCACCAAGGATAAGATTAAGGCTGCTCGTAGCGTTAAGGGCGCTCAGCTCCGTTACGGCTACAGCACCAAGATTCGTGTTATTAACTTGAACGCAAAGGCTGGCGCATTTAAGGATAAGGCAGTGCGTAAGGCCGTTGCTCAGGCATTCGACGTTGCAACCTACAACAAGATTCAGTTCCAGGGCATGAACTGGAAGAGCGAGCAGCCAGGTTCGGAGCTTCTCTCCATGTTCCAGGCTGGCTACAAGAACAACCTTCCAGCTGATGGTAAGTTCAACGTAGAAAACGCTAAGAAGACTCTTGAGGCCGCTGGCTACAAGATGGGCAAAGACGGTTACTACGCTAAGAATGGTAAGACCGTTCAGTTCTCATTCACCTTCTTCGGCGATGACTCCACTCAGGCAGCTCTTGCTAACGCATTCCAGGCCATGATGAAGAAGGCTGGCATGAAGTGCAAGACTGTAAACAAGCCTGCTTCTAAGTTCTCTAAGACTGTAACCTCCTTCGACTTCCAGGTTCTTCCAATGGCTTGGGTTTCCCAATCTCCATTGAGCTTCTTGGCATCCGCTTCCCAGCTTTACGGTTCTAAGAGTGATTCCAACTTTACTGGCACTGGCAGCAAGAAGATTGATGCCCTGCTCGCCAAGATTGGCAAGATCTACGATTACAAGGAACAGACTGCATTGAGCAACAAGGCTGAGTCCATGGCTTTCGCCGAGTATGGTACGCTCCCAGTTTCTGCTCCTCCAACCTACCAGGCATACAAGAAGGGCTTTGCTAACGGCGGTCCTGCTGGATATGCTAACGTTTTCGTTGAAAACATCGGTTGGCAGAAGTGAGTAAATTTGTAGCGATGATTCGCGCAAGTTTACTAAGCTGATTGCTTAACTTATAGCATGTGGCGTGTGGTCTTTGGGCTGCACGCCACATGCTTTTGCGCGCGCTTTGATTGAGCTTGAAATCAACAGGATTTCAAGCTCCTTCAAAGCGTGATTTGGCTCAATTGTGAAGCACGGTGTGCTTCACATGCCAAATCAGCCGAACGGCTATGCCGTGAGGAATAAGCGCTCGCTACGAAACTCGCTCAACACAAAACAAGAGCTGTCGATTAAACTATAAATTTAAGATTAAGTCTCAAAAAATAAAGTCAAAAATAAGGGAGAATCTAGCGCATGTATGTAAATCCAAATAAACGCAAAGACGCAAGCAATGTGCGCTGGGTTTTGCAATATTGTAAGCCAGATATGTGGAGAGTAGGCGTATCGCTAGTTCTTTTTACTATAAACGACACAATGGCAATGACAATGCCTCTGCTTTCGGGCTTTATTGTAGACAAAGTCATTATTGGAAAACAGCATGATTTGCTTGCTTTTGTGTGCGTGCTAATGGTTGCAATGATGATTGTTCGCGTAGGCTCAAGGTATATCTACCAGCTTCTAATGGAAAAGTTTGGGCAGAATGCCGTGTATCGCCTTGTAAGCGACGAGTACGAAAAGCTGCATTCGCTTGACTTTACGTACTTTAATCACACGCGCACAGGCGACATTATGAGCCGCATGACTTCGGATACGGACGCGATTCGCCACATTTTAAGCTGGGTGTCTTATATGGCGCTGGATTGCTTAGTAATGTTTGTGTTTGCGCTAATTATAATGTTTTCAATCCAATGGCAGCTAGCTCTAGCGCTTATGGCAATTACGCCATTTTTGTTCTGGCTTGCAAGACTTATGGGCAAAAACGCTAGGCCGAAATTCCTTGCGATTCGCGAATCATTTGCGCGCATGAATTCAATGGTAGAAGAAAACATTGAAGGCAATCGCGTTGTAAAAGCTTTTGTTCGCGAACCTTTTGAAACAAAGAAATTCGACGATTGCAACGAAGACTACTTTAATCGCAATATTACGCTTGCAAAAAACACGCAAAAATACATGCCATGGCTGGACGGTATGGGCTTTGCGCTGGAGCTTGTAACAGTAGGATTTGGCGGATGGCTTGTGCTTAATGGAAGCATGACTTTAGGCGCGTTTGTAACGTTTAACAGTTTTCTTTGGATGCTCCACATGCCAGTAAGAATGGTTGGGTGGCTTATTAATGATTGGCAGCGATTCAACGCAGGATGCGTAAATATTCGTAAGCTTCTTACGCAAGAATCGCATATTGATTTGCCATCTACATCTGCGGAAAATCTTAAAGTTAAGGGGCGCGTAACTTTTGAACACGTTGATTTTGCGTTCCCAGACGATCTTGATTCCCCAATTTTAAGTGATATTGATTTAGATGTTCCAGCAGGCACAAAGCTTGGAATCTTAGGTGAAACGGGGTCTGGAAAGTCAACGCTTGTAAGTCTTATAGCGCGTTTTTATGACACTACGCGCGGCCGCGTTTTGATTGATGGAAAAGACGTGCGCGAATGGCCTCTAGAAACTGTTAGAAATCAAGTTAGCATAGTCGCGCAAGAAACATTCCTGTTTTCCGATACAATTGCAGGAAATATTAGCTTTGGATTGCCTCAAAACGAGGAAAATTGCAAAGAATTAGATGGCACGATTAGGCGCATGGCAAGAATCGCAGATGCAGACGATTTTATTATGAGCATGCCAGAAGGCTACGAAACTGTTGTAGGAGAACGAGGAGTTGGCCTTTCGGGCGGTCAAAAGCAGCGCTTAAGTCTTGCTCGCGCGCTAGCAAATAATCCCGCAGTCTTAATTATGGACGATACAACTTCTGCAGTAGACATGGAAACTGAGGAGCATATTCAAAAAGAGCTAAAAAAGTTAGACGGCTTGCGAACAGTAATCACAATTGCGCACAGAATCTCATCTGTTAAAGACGCAGACATGATTGTTGTACTAGATCACGGCAAAATCGTAGAGCGCGGAACGCATGAGCAGCTTGTTGCGTCGCATGGAAGATATTGGGAAATCTACAAAAAGCAGCTTGGTATGCAAACGGGCAAAGCTTTGGGATTTGAAGATTCGCACGAGGCTAAGGGGGAGTAGAATGGCGCAACGCAACACTTATAAAGAAGACGAAGGCCAAGAAGAGCACGTAAATCTGCACGAGTTGATGCGCGTTCGCAAATATATAAAGCCGTACGCATGGCAGCTAGTCAAAATAGTTTTAGTTGTTATTAGCGGAAGCTGCATTATGACAGTAACTCCAATGATTACAAAAACACTTATAGACGTAGTTTTGCCTAATAAAAACGTCTCTTATTTGTATGCGCTTATTGCATTGTTTGGCGTACTTATTGTGCTGTACGAGCTTGGGTTAGCCTACAGAACGCTTGCAATTACGCGACTTGGTCAAATGGTAATTAAAGATATGCGCCGCGATATTTTTACGCATGTGCAATCGTTATCGTTTGACTACTTCGATTCGCGCCCACACGGCAAGATTTTGATTCGCATAGTAAACTACATTAATACGCTTTCCGACACGCTTTCTTCTGGTTTAATCAACGTGTTTTCCGATGTTTTTGTGCTAATCATTACGCTAATCGCAATGTTTGCTATGGATTGGCGAATGGCGTTGTGGAGTCTTGTATTATTCCCAGTTTTTATAATCTGGACTCGCACTTTGCAAATTTTGCAACGAAAAGCGTCTAAAAAACTATCAAATAAGCAAAGCAATCTTAACGCATATTTGCACGAATCAATTGCAGGCGTAAAAACCACTCAGACTTTTGCGCGAGAATCGGAGCAATATGCCACATTCCAAGAGCAGCAGTCGGGAGTTAGAAAAGCGTGGATGCAAAACGTTAGAGTGCAAATGCTGCTTTGGCCTGGAGCTTCTATTATTGAAAGCGCAGCAATCGCGCTTCTCTACTATGTTGGCATAACAAACGCGAGCAGTATGAACATAAGCACGGGTACGCTTATAGCATTTGTGTGGTATTCAAGCACTTTCTGGGAGCCAGTTGTAAACATTGGTAACTTCTACACGCAACTTGTAACATGCTCAGTGTATTTGGAGCGTATTTTTGAAACTCTAAGCATTAAGCCAAATATTGTAGATAAGCCAGATGCAAAAGAATTGCCGAAAATTAAAGGCAAGGTTGACGTAAACGACGTTGTTTTTCGCTACGAAGAGGGCGGAAAGCCGATTTTGAATTTAGTTGACTTGCACGTTGAGCCTGGAACTACGGTTGCTCTTGTAGGCCCTACTGGGGCTGGCAAAACAACGCTTGTAAGTCTGCTTTCTAGATTCTACGATGTTTCCGAAGGCTCAATCACAATTGATGGCTACGATGTGCGTTCAATAACGTTAGCATCTTTGCGAAAGCAAATGGGCGTTATGCTTCAAGACAGCTTTATATTTAGCGGAACTGTTAAAGAAAACATTCGATATGGCAATCTGGACGCAACAGACGAGGAGATTGAGGCTGCAGCTCGGGTGGTTCACGCGCACGAGTTTATTGAAGAATTGCCAAATGGCTACAATACTAAGATTGAAGAGCGAGGAGCTACTCTTTCTGCAGGCCAAAGGCAGCTTATATCGTTTGCGCGCGTGCTTTTGGCAGATCCGCGAATTTTAATCCTAGACGAAGCAACAAGCAATATAGATACTCGTACGGAAGAGGCGTTGCAGGCTGGATTGGCTCAATTGCTTAAAAATCGCACTTCTTTTGTGATTGCACACAGGCTTTCTACAATCGAGAATGCGGATTTGATTTGCGTGATTGACCATGGGCAAATCGTGGAGCGCGGAAGCCATGAGCAACTTATGGCGCAAAAAGGTGCGTATTACAGACTTGTGGAATCGCAGTATGCTGCGATTAGTGCTGCGATTGGTTAAGCGCCAAAGTCACATTGTAAGTCGCGTTAAATATGCGACTACACTTGTAAATCATGAGTAAGCATCATCGCGAACACAATTGGGCGCCTTCTTTAACAGAGCAGTCCCAAGTATGGCAGAATCTAATTAAAGAAGGCATAACAATCGCAGACGACCACACGCATATGCTAAGCGTAGTGGATTTTGCAAAAAACCTTAATCAAGAATTAGCGCAAAAAGGTCGAGATTTAATAGCCGAACCTAATGCAAGCGATTTAGTAAATAGCGCAAAAGCATCAGGCGTTTCTAAAATGATTGAAGTTGGATGCGAATACCCAGATTGGCAGCCCACAATAGACTTTGCAGCAGATCACGCGGATTGCGTACGTGCTGCAATAGCTATTCACCCAAACGAAGCGCCTCTACACGGCCATAGGGGAGCAGAAGGGCCAGACGGCTTGCCAGTAGTTTATAAGCCGTATCACGATATTCCATTTGACGAAGCGATGCAACACTTGCGCTCGCTAGTTGTAGATAACGCAGAAGAAGTAGTGGCGATTGGCGAGACGGGATTAGACTATTTTCGTACGGGCGAACGCGCAAGAATTTACCAACGCGACTCATTCCGCGCGCATATAGCGCTTGCAAAAGAGCTTAATTTGCCGCTTCAAATTCACGATAGAGATGCGCATAGCGATGTTGTAGAAATTTTGCTAAAAGACGGAGCGCCAGAGCGAACAGTTTTCCACAGCTATTCTGGCGGAAAAGACTTAGCTCAAGTGTTAAAAGAAAACGGATGGTACGCAAGTTTTTCTGGAACGATTAGCTATAAGGGAAATGAGGATTTGCGCGAATCGGCCAGAATTATAGGCAAAGAGCACATAACTGTAGAAACAGATGCGCCGTACCTTACGCCGATGCCTTACCGCGGGCGGCCTAACGCGCCGTATATGGTGCCTTACACTCTTGAATCGTTAGCAACCGCGCTTGACTGTTCTTTGCAAGAAGTAGCAAAGTCAACCTTAAAAACAACGCAAGAAGTCTATGGGTTTTAAGAAGTCTATGGTTTTTAAAAAGTCTATGGTTTTTAACATTTAGGCATTAATCGCGCTTAAATCAGCCCTTATTTTTCAAGGATTCTGAGTCAATTTTGCGCTATATATCTGTTGTTGTATACAATATTTAGGTATAAATAAATAAAACTGTAAGCAGTAAGACCGTATGCGACTTCTTATTATGGCAGATTATGCAAGAAGCGGTTTTACTTTTTGGAGGAAAAATCAAGCATGACTAAGTCACGCGTTTCAGCGTTATCTGGCGATAATGCTAAAGATTTTCGCAACGTGGCAAAGGAATCTGAGAAAGCCGCTAAGGGCATAACAAACCCTAAAGAGGCGATTCTAAAGGCCGCTTCTTTTACAAAGGCACCAAAGGTTTCTCAGAAAACCACCACTCGCGAAGAACGAGAGGCGTTGGCGTATCAGCAGGCAAAAGAGGTTAAAGAAGCCGAAAAGCTTGCGGATAGTGCGGTTAGAGGTCCACTTGGAAGATTGTGGGCAAAGATACAAACCAGCTCCGATAAATTCACTTTAGGAATGTCAATAGTGGCATTGGGCGTTGTTTATGGAGATATTGGAACATCTCCTTTATACACCGCTCAAACATTCTTGGCTGGCCAAGGTGGGTTGCAAAACATTAGTCGCGAAGCAGTTTACGGAATGCTTTCCCTTGTGTTTTGGTCAATTACGCTAATCACAACTGTAAAATACGTGTTTGTGGCAATGAGCACAGACAACAAGGGCGAAGGCGGAATTTTTGCGCTCTACTCGCTTATTAGGCGAAAAGGCGCATGGCTTGCGATTCCAGCAATGATTGGTGGTGCGGCGTTCCTTGCGGATTCTGTTTTAACTCCAGCAGTTTCAATATCTTCCGCAGTAGAAGGCTTGCGCACAATATCTGCGTTTAGGCCTATCTTCTTAGAAAACGACAATCTTTCTTTAATGATCACAGTAATTATTATTGTGATTCTGTTTTCTGTTCAACAGCGCGGAACTGAAAGAATTGGAAAAGTTTTCGGCATAGTCGTTATGATTTGGTTCGGATTCCTAGCGCTTGTTGGAATCATGAATATTGGCGAAAATCTGGCGATTTTTGAGGCTTTGAACCCAATTTACGGCCTAAAGTTCTTGTTTAGTTCGCACAATATGCAAGGAATGGCCTTAATGGGCATTATCTTCCTTTCTACAACTGGTGCGGAAGCCTTGTACTCCGATATGGGTCACGTTGGGCGCGGAAACGTTTATGTTACTTGGCCGTTTATTAAAGTGGCGCTTATTCTAAACTACTTTGGCCAAGGCAGCTGGATGCTTCAGCATCAAAACAATAAAGCATTGTGGTCTATAGAAGGCTTAAACCCGTTCTTCCAGATGCTAAGCCCGAATTTACGTTACGTTGCCGTTGTCCTTTCTGTAACAGCTGGCATTATTGCATCTCAGGCTTTGATTACTGGTGCTTTTACTATGGTTTCGGAAGCTACCAGCCTTAACTGGATGCCTCATCTTCAGGTGCGATACCCTGCGCGAACTCGCGGTCAGCTTTATATTCCTGTTGTTAATTTTGTGCTTTGCCTTGCCACGCTTACAGTTTTGGCTGTGTTTAAGGATTCTGAGCATATATCTGGAGCGTACGGTCTTGCTCTTACGCTTACCATGATTGCCACAACAATACTTCTTACGGTTCACATGTGGTATCAAAATAAGAAGCTTGGCGCTTTAGTATTTGCTGTAGTGTTCCTGATTATTGAGATTTTGTTCTTTATAGCTTCTATGGCAAAGTTTATGCACGGCGGCTGGTTTACCATGCTTCTTGGTGCTTCGATTTTGATTATTATGCTCACTTGGAAAGATGGCACTAAGATTGAGCGCTCGCAGCGATTGCACATGAAGCCTAAGGACTTTTTGCCTGTTCTAGATAAGTTACACAGCGATTTTAGAATCCCTTATTTTGCAGACAATATTGTGTATTTGACTTCCGATAAGGAGATGAAGCGTCTAGATACTGGTATTTTCTTCTCGATTTTTGCGGATCATCCTAAGCGCGCTCGTGCGTGGTGGGCTGTTTCTGTAGAAACTGATGACGCTCCGTTTACTCGCGAATATTGCGTGGAGAATTTTGGCACGGACTATTTGTTCCGCGTTAAAATCAAGCTTGGATTTAAGGTTTCTCCTTCGATTCCTGCGTATTTGCATCAGATTATGCACGATTTGTCGCATACGGGCGAGCTACCGCAGCAGCAGTCTGTGTACCCTAAGGTAGATGCGGATCCAGATATTGGCCCAATTCGTTACGTTCTTTTGCACAAGGCGTTAATGCCTGAGTCGAATATTTCTTTGCGTGGCGCGTTATCACTAAAGATGAAGTATGCGATTCGTCATATTGCTGGAACGCCAGTTAAGTGGTTTGGTTTAGCTCCGTACAATCCGATTGTAGAAGTTCAGCCATTGTTTGTTTCTACTCGTAGGCCTCCGCGATTAAAGCGAGAAGAGGTTGCTGCTTCTAGAGCTGTTCAGTCTTTGCAGGGCAATGATGTTGCAGCGCAAGCTGCTGTTGACGCCGAGCAAACTACGATTATGAACGCTAGAGATATTGCTGCGGCAAATGTTTCTGGAGAAGGTAAGTCTGAGAAGTCTGGAAGCAAGCCCGAAAATAAAGAGACTAAGGAATCTAAGATATCTAATACTGGCAAAATCGCTAGAATAGATACTGGTCAGATTAAAGCAGTTAAAAAATAATTAAAACCCGAATTATTGCTTTATTGCTTTATTGCTAATCGGCCGTTTGTGTTGGCTTGCGTATGCGCTTATGTTTGCTTGTGCGCTTGCTTTCAATAAACGGCCGTTTTGCAATTGAGTGGGTTTAAGGAGTGCGATTATTATGCTTGCAAATATTCCTGATTTTAATACGATTGAAAAGCTGCATCGCGCTGCCTCGCCTAGCAAAGACGCTTATAATCTTATTCATTGCCATTGTGTTGTTATTGCTACGATTTCTTGGATGCTTGCGCGGCGTCAAAATCAGTTGTTGGCTTTTAAGCAGCTTAATTTGAGTGGGGATTTTGGGGATTTTGAGAATCTTGCGGATTTTGCGGATAAGTCGCAAGCTGCTGTTGAGCAAATTATGCTTCGTCAAATGTCTAAAATCAATGAAGATTTAAAGAACAGGTGTGATTTAGCAAAGTCTTGTCTTAAAGAATTGATTGGCATAAATCCGCTAGAGCTTCCTAAAGTTAGCGGTGGAATTGCGCCAAGCGATTATGTAGATGAGTATGCGGCGTTTGCTGGCGGATTGTTGCACGATATTGGAACGTATTTTGTTTTAGCTAAAGACGGTTCAAAAGCAGCGAATGGAAAGTTGGAGTTTGACGGGCCGAATTACATTTTGCATGGTTTGCGTGGCTACAACTATTTGATTGAGCATGGTTTTAGCGAGGATGCTGCTCAGTTTGCACGCAATCATACTGGCGTTGGGTTGACTAGTGAGCAAGTTGTTGCGCAAAATCTGCCGCTTCCTGCTGGCGATTATATTCCGCGTACAGTTGAGCAAGAAATTGTGATGGTTGCAGATAAGTACAACAGTAAGTCGATTCCGCCGCGATTTTTAACGGTAGATACTTATAAGCGTAAGGCTGCGCGCTTTGGCGAAGAGAATGCAAAACGTTGGATGTGCTTGGTTAATAAATACGGTAGACCGAGTGTTTGCAAGCTTGCAGATCTTTTTGGACTTAAGGTTGATTAGTTGCTGTGTTTTCAACACGCCGATGTTTTGGCTTTGTTTCAATGGTTTTGGCTTGTTGGTGTGGGGGTGATTTGCTTTTGAGTCT